>DASQIU010000021.1:0-61544 GCA_035631395.1 Daejeonella sp.
AACATCATTCCCTGGTCGCCGGCGCCCTGCTCTTGTTTTTCCTGGCGGTCAACTCCCTGGTTAATATCGGCGCTTTGTTCATGAATCGTTGAGATCACTCCACATGAATCGGCCTCGAACATATATTCAGATTTGGTATAACCAATTTTACGGACTACGTCCCGGGCAATTTTTTGCACGTCTAAATAGGTTTTTGATTTAACCTCTCCGGCCAAAACTACCAATCCGGTGGTTACCAAGGTTTCGCAGGCTACTTTTGAATCTGCATCCCAAGCTAAGAAATTATCAATCAGAGCATCCGAGATTTGGTCAGCTACTTTGTCTGGATGGCCTTCAGAAACAGATTCTGAGGTGAATAAATAAGGCATATTACACGAAGTTTTATTTGTAAATAAATCAAACGGAAAGATTGATTGAAAGGAGGTAAAAATCAGTAGGTTTTTAGCACTTTTTTTTACGTGGTTGCAATCAACGCAAATCGATCCACTTTTTCTGCACGCAAAAGTAGGATAAATTTTATATTCCCCGAAATTTAAAAGTATTTTTGAGCGACGATTGTTGAGTTAATGTGTTGAAAAAGAACATTCTATTTATTGTTAACCCCATAGCAGGCGGAAAGAGCAAGACTGACTTCCCCGAGCTAGCCGCCAGTTGCCTGGATGCCACTAAATTTGAGGCCAGGTATCTTTTTAGCAAAAATGTGGGCCATGCCTATGAACTAAGCGCTGCCGCCCTGGCCCAAGATGTGGATATTGTGGTTGCTGTGGGTGGAGATGGTACCATTAATGAGGTAGCCTCGGCTTTGTTGGGCACTGGTAAATCCATGGGAATTATTCCATGCGGTTCAGGTAATGGTTTGGCCAGGGCTTTGGGCATTCCTTTAAAAAATAGTAAAGCTGTTGCCCGCTTAAATAGTTTACAAGCGTTTCGAATAGATTCTGGCCTGTTTAATGGCAAAAATTTCTTTAATATGGCGGGTATAGGTTTTGATGCGCAGATCAGCATGCGTTTTGCTGAGGATGCCACCCGCGGATTGAAGGGCTATGTAAAAACCACGTTTTCTGAAATTGCCCAATACCGCCCAGAGCAATATGTTATTGAAATTGATAACCGGCTTTATGAGCGGGAAGCCTTTATGATTAGCATAGCCAATTCCTCTCAATTTGGGAACAATGCCCATGTTTCGCCTTTTGCCTCTCTGAACGATGGTTTGCTGGATGTATGTATTATTAAACCATTTCCTCTATACCATTTTCCGGTAATGGGATATCATATGTTCAGTAAAACGGCCCATAAATCTAAATTTGTAGAAATTGTCAGGGGAAAGAAAATCCGGATTATCCGGGAAAAAGAAGGCGCCATTCATCTGGATGGAGAACCCCAAATCATGGGTACAGAAATAAACATCGAAATAAAACCATTATCCCTGTCTGTTTTAACTTAGGGTCTATTACTAAATACATCATGTCAAAAAAAAATAAAGGACCACAAGGCGTGGTTTATTCAACTAATCCCGATTTCGAATATAATTTAGAATCAGCATTTGAGCAGGAAACTTTGCCGCCCCAGCAACAGAATTTAAGACTGCAATTAGACAAAAAACAACGTGGAGGTAAAGCTGTTACCCTTTTAACCGGATTTATTGGGGCTCAGGAAGATCTGGAAGCGCTGGGCAAAAAACTTAAACAGAAATGTGGCGTTGGCGGTTCGGTAAAAGATGGGGAAATATTGATTCAAGGTGACTTTAGAGAAAAGATTCTAATTCTACTGCAAACAGAAGGATATAAGGTGAAAAAAATCGGCGGCTGATCTCTTTTTAAAAATTAAACTTAATTCTTTGAAATTCAGTTGTTTTAGCCTTAGTGTAACTGAAACAATTTGCAGAAAAGGCACTCGTTTTCTTTTTAGAACATTCTGTATACTTGCTAAATTCACATAAAAAAATATAAAAATTAAATCTGTATAAAGGTTATGAGCAAACCGTTGAGTGTTGATCTGAAGTACTTAAACTTAGATCGGGCCAGGGAAATCCATTATCAATTAACACCTGCCGAATTGATAGAGTTAGCCATCTGCAATGGCGAGGGCACATTGGCCGATAGCGGGGCATTGGCTATAGACACCGGTGAATTTACAGGACGTTCGCCTAAAGATCGTTTTATTGTAGCCGATGATATTACTGAAAATACGGTATGGTGGGGCGATATTAACATTAAGTTTGATTCGCAACAGTTTGACAGCCTGTACAATAAAGTATGTCAGTATCTCTCTGCCAAGGAAATTTATGTACGCGATGCTTATGCTTGTGCTGACCCGGAATATAAGTTAGGTATCCGTGTGATTACTGAAACGGCCTATCAAAACCTGTTTGCCAATAACTTATTTTTAAGACCTTTAGAGGTGCAGCCTGAAGAAAATCCAGAATGGACTATTATTGCCGCTCCTGGTTTTCTGGCTGATCCGGCCCAGGATGGCACCCGGCAGCATAATTTTTCGATTTTAAATTTTAGCCGGAAAATGATTCTAATTGGCGGAACAGGCTATACTGGTGAGATTAAGAAGGGAATTTTTTCGGTATTAAACTTCATTCTTCCGCATCAGCGTAAAGTATTGTCTATGCATTGCTCAGCCAATATTGGGCCTCAGGGCGATACCGCTATTTTCTTTGGATTATCCGGAACAGGAAAAACTACCCTGTCAGCTGATCCGCAACGTGATTTAATTGGCGATGATGAACACGGTTGGGCTGAAGAATCTGTATTTAATTTTGAGGGGGGATGTTATGCAAAATGCGTAGATCTGACTGCCGAAAAAGAACCTCAGATTTTTGGGGCCATTAAATTTGGTGCCTTGCTGGAAAATATCCACTATCTACCCGGAACTCGTTCTGTAGATTTTTCAAATATTGCCAAAACAGAAAATACAAGGGTAGCTTATCCAATTAATCATATTGAAAATGCTAAAGAGCCTTCCATTGCTGCGGTACCTCAGAATATTTTCTTCCTTACCGCCGATGCTTTTGGGGTATTGCCTCCCATTTCTAAATTAAGCCCGGGACAGGCTATGTATCATTTTATTTCAGGATACACCGCCAAGGTTGCCGGTACAGAAGCGGGTGTAACTGAACCGCAAACCACTTTTTCTGCCTGTTTTGGGAAAGCCTTTTTACCACTGCATCCTACAAAGTACGCCGAATTATTAGGCGATAAGATGAAAAAGAACCAGGTAAATGTATGGTTAATTAATACCGGCTGGACCGGTGGGCCTTATGGCGTGGGCACACGGATGAAGTTGGGTTATACCCGGGCTATGATTACAGCGGCACTAAACGGCCAATTGGATCAGGTGCAATATGTAGAGCACCCGGTATTTGGGTTGATGATTCCTTTAAGCTGCCCGGATGTGCCATCAGAGGTGTTAAACCCCAGAAATACCTGGAGTGATAAAAATGCTTATGATCAAAAAACAGCGCAGTTGGCTCAGGCTTTTGTGAAAAATTTTAACCAATTTGCCGAGTTTGCTAATGCCGAAATCATGGCTGCAGCGCCAAAAACAGCAATATCCGTATAAATGTAACTTTTACACTTAAATTTGCTTTTCCAACAAAAAATAGTTTTTATTGCAAAAGATTGTCCTAAAAAAGGGCAATCTTTTTTTTAAAGGGAATTGTAAAAAACTGCTGTGGGGGGGATTACAATAAAATAAAAAAAATTATATTAGCCCGTTTTTTATTAAGTAATAGACTCTTAAAAGGGGGGGTTATTAATACAAGCAAACAATTAATTCACATATTTTAATCAAAACAAAAACTAAAAACTAAAAAAATGGCAAACGCACCAAAACCAACAACGGCGAAGAAAGAGAGCTCTGGTTCAAATATTTTTGCAAGTTTATCGATTGTGTTCTGTATTCTGATCGGTTTCTTGTTATGGGAATTCGTGATGGGTAATGGCTCGAACTTTGAAGGTGGAGATCCTAATAATCACCCACTACCTGGGAACTACTTTGGGATGGTTTACAAGGGCGGATACGTAGTACCCGTGTTGATGGGATTATTCTTAATGGTAGTTGTGTTTTCTTTTGAGCGTTTCTTCGTAATCAGCAAAGCAACCGGAAAAGGAAGTGTTGATTCATTCGTGAAAAGAATTCAGGTTTCCTTAGGTAACAGTAACATTGATGGCGCTATTGCAGAATGCGATAAGCAACAAGGTTCTGTAGCTAATGTAATTAAATCTGGTTTACAGAAGTACAAAGCTATGGAAGTGGAAACTAACATGGATACTGAGCAAAAATGCTTAGCTATTCAAAAAGAAATTGAAGAAGCTACCGCTTTAGAAATGCCTATGTTAGAGCAAAACTTAACCGTAATTGCTACTTTGGTGTCTATTGGTACCTTAATAGGATTATTAGGAACAGTAACTGGTATGATCAAGGCCTTCGCCGCTTTATCAAGTGCTGGTACTCCAGACCAGGCACAGTTAGCAAACGGTATTTCTGAGGCGTTAATCAATACCGCTACCGGTATTGGTACTTCGGCCTTAGCTATTATCATGTACAATGTATTTACTTCTAAAATTGATAAGCTTACTTATTCAATTGACGAAGCAGGTTTCTCAATTGTGCAAACCTACGCTAGTACTCACAAACAATAGTTTTGAAAAATATTATTCCGGGTTTATGGAAAACCCGGAATTTTTTCATCACTAAATAAAACGTACTAAAAACTTTAAAAATTAAGCATAATGCCCAGAGTTAAAATTGCCAGAAAAAGTACAGTAACCGATATGACGGCGATGTGCGACGTGGCGTTCCTGCTGCTCACTTTCTTTATCTTAACTGCAACTGCCCGCCAACCGGAGGCGTTGCCGGTAGATACTCCGGCTTCCACTGTTAAAGTGAAGTTGCCTGATACCGATATTGCTACAGTTACTGTAGGACAAGATAAAGTGTTTTTTGGGATGACCAGTCAGCCAGTGCGGGCTCTTACCTTACAGAAAATGGGTGAGCTATATGGCATTCAGTTTACTCAGGACGAAATACATCGCTTTTCTTTAATGGAAAGCTTTGGTGTACCTATCGGTAACTTGAAGCAGATTATTGCCATGAAAAACGATGAGCGTAACAAAGCTGGACTGCAACCCGGTATTCCGGTAGATTCAGTGGGAGTTCGCCCGTCTCAATTGTATGACTGGATCAAGCAATCCCGTTACGCTACCAAAGAGCTGAATAATCAAGATATGCGTCTCAGCATTAAAGGTGATGCCAAAGAAGAATATCCAGCCATTAAAAAGTTGATTGATATCCTGCAGTCACAATCGATTAACAAATTTAGTCTGATCACCTCTTTAAGAGGCGAAGAAAAATAATTCTAACAACTTAAAACATACACAATGGCAGAGTTAGATACCTCCGGCGGAGGCAAAAAAGGAGGCGGAAAGGTAAGAAGTAAAAAAGCATCAACAAGGGTGGACTTAACCGCCATGGTTGACTTGGCTTTCCTGCTGATTACCTTTTTCATGCTCACTACTACATTAGCCAAACCTCAGGCAATGGATATAGCGATGCCGGATAAAAGCAAAGATCAACCCGACAGTCATCTGGAAGTTGCCGATAACCGCTCCATGACTATCTTATTGGGAGCCGGAAACCGTGTAGAATGGTACATGGGATCTGTGGATAATCCATTAACCCCTCCTCAGGTAGATAATTTCGGAAAATCGGGCATCCGTAAGGCGCTTCTGGAAAAGAAAAAAGAGGTAATTGCTTTAACCGGTGATCCTGCAAAGGGTTTAATCGTGTTAATTAAACCCAGCGATAAATCAAACTATCGGAATTTGGTTGATATCTTAGACGAAATGGCTATTATTAAACCTCAAACCTATGCGATTGTAGATATCACTGATCCGGAAATTAGTTTGTTGAAACGGGATAAAATTTATTAAAAGCAAAAAGGCTGTCCTGTGCAGCCGATAAAAAAAATATAACAATGGCAAAGATTGATTTATTTAAACTCCAATGGCTGGATGTGGTGTTTGCCGGACGCAACAAAGCTTACGGAGCTTACGAGCTTCGTAAAGATAATCCTAAAACAACCAATAAAGCAATGGTTGTAGGCGGGTTAATATTTGTTGCTTTGATAAGTACCCCATTGGTTATCAGATATATTTCTGGTATCATGCCTGAAGAGGAACCAGTTAAAGTCACTGAGGTGGTTTTAGCTCCTCCACCAGCTATTGATGAGAAAGAAGTTACACCACCGCCAGTTGAGCCACCTAAACCAAAGGTGGATCAGGTACGGTTCCCGCCTCCGGTGGTAGTGCCGGCAGAAAAGGTGCGTGATGAGGAACCCCCTTCAGTAGAAGAATTAAAAGTAGCCGATCCTGGTCAAAAAACTATTGCCGGAGATCCTAACGCTGATATCCGTATAGATGAACCAGTAGGAGAGGCTCCTAAAGAAGCTGCGGTAACTGAAGATGAAAATACTGTATTTACCAGCGTAGAGGTTTCTCCTGAGTTTCCAGGCGGTATAAAAAAATTCTACGATTATCTTCAAAAGAATTACCGTTACCCTCCAATGGCTCGTGAGCAAGGAGTTTCTGGTAAGGTGATCATGCAGTTTGTGGTAGAAAGAGATGGTAGTTTAACTGACATCAAGGTAGTTCGGGATCTTGGTCTTGGCACCGGAGAAGAAGCAATACGCTTGTTAAAGAGCATGCCTAAATGGAAACCAGGTGTTCAGAATGGTCGGAATGTACGGGTTGCCTACACATTACCAATCAGCTTAAACTTAGCGGCACAATAATATGTCATTTAAGAATGATGAAAAACAGAAATCGCCCGCAAGGCGATTTCTGTTTGTTTTAGGCCTGTTCATGTTTTCTCTATACCTGATTTTAGGGTTAGCAGTTATTTTTTGGAAAGATTTCCCAATTGAAATGGCTATGACTTACCGTGTGGCCTTTGGTGTATTATTAATTGCTTATTCTTTTTTTCGCTTTGTCCGCCTATTAAAAAACAACTAACGGTATGAAATTAAAAGCATTTTTCAGCTTATTGATTTTCACGAGTATTTTTGTGTCTTGCCGGGATAAGCATCCAGCCTCAGTTCCTACTTATACCAGTGGAGATGTGAAAATTCTGGTAGATGAATCTTTGGAACCCATCATTGATGATCAAATTCTCGTGTTTGAAAACAACTATCCTAAAGCAAAAATTGAGTTAGTATCTAAGCCTGAGAATGAGCTGTTAAAGTTGTTTCTTTCTGATAGTATCCGTGTAGCCATCCTTTCCAGAGAGCTTAAACCCGAAGAAGCTAAGTTTTATGAAAATAAAAAGATAGTTTTACGCGTTAACCGTTTTGCAATAGATGGTATCGCTTTGGTTACTCATCAGTCTAACCCGGATAGTACAGTAACAGTAGCAGATATCATTGACCTGATGAAGGGTAAAGGCTCTAAAATTAAAAGTTTGGTTTTTGATAATCCTAATTCCAGTACCGTTCGTTATTTTAAAGAACTGGCAGGTGTTACTGAATTGCCTGCCCAGGGGGTATATGCTTTGAAATCTAATTCTGAAGTGCTTAATTACGTATATGAACATCCGGGTAGCATAGGCGTTGTAGGTATTAACTGGATAGTGCAGCCCGAAAAAGATTTAGAGAAGCAGGTAGAGCAACTGAAAGTTCTGGGGGTTAAAAACTTGCCGGGTAAAAAAGGCTCTGATGGCTTTTATAAACCCAATCAAAATGATTTGGCTTTGGGTCTATATCCGCTTACCCGGAATTTATATGTCATAAATGGGGAAGGTGGCCCGGGTTTGGGCACAGGATTTGCCTCTTTTCTGGCAGGAGAGCGTGGGCAAAGAATCGTACTAAAATCTGGACTTTTACCAGACAGTATTCCGCCGCGTGAAATAATTATTAAAACCAAAAAGAACGAATAGTTCAAGATAAACTTAAACAATTAACATCCTTTGGGCTATGCTCTGAGGTATTACGCCAATAAAATAAATTACTCTAATGAAGATGATGAAAACGGTAGTTACAACAACCTTGGGGTTGTTTATGGTAGGTTCATCTGTTTTTGCGCAAAGTTTAGCGGATGCCAAAAAAGCAATTGACGCAGAGCAATACCAAAAAAGTAAATCTATCCTCAAAGGATTGATTAGTACACAGCCCGCTAATGCCGAAAATTACTTTTATTTAGGCAATGTGTACCTGAAAACAGATTATGTTGATTCTGCCAAGACAACCTATGGTAAAGGGATTGCCGCCAATGCGAACTACCCTTTAAATTACGTGGGTTTGGGTGCTGTTGATTTAGCTTCCAGTCAGAATCCAACGTCTAATTTTGATAAAGCCATTTCGCTTACCGGCAAAAAAGATGCTTCAACGTATCTGTTTATTGGTAAAGCATATATCGAGGCTCCCAAACCTGATGGAGTTAAGGCGGAAGCGGCTTTAGAAAAAGCTAAAACCATTAATGCTAAAGATGCCGAGATTTACCTGGCTTTGGCCGATGCTTTTCGGGCGCAAGTAAAAAATAGCGAAGCTTACAGCAATTACCGTACGGCTTACGATATGGATAAGAAACTTTTGCGGGCTAAAGTTGAGTTAGGCGTATTGAATAAATTATCCAGAGCTTATCCGGAATCTGTAGAGGAATTAAATAGCGTAGTGGCTATTGATCCTAATTATGGTCCGGCTTACCGTGAGTTAGCAGAAACCTATTATTACTGGGGAAATGCTGAGCCCGCTAAATACGATGAGAGAATTAACCAGGCTTTGAAATATTATGAAAAATACATGGACTTAACCGATCGTTCTCTGGAATCTCGTGAGCGCCATGCAACTTTCCTGATCCTGGCTAAAAAATATAAAGAACTGGAAGCTGAAGCCAATGCTATGGCGCAGTTAGATAAAACCAATCCACGTATTTTGCGCTATTTAGGGTATTCCGCTTATGAAAACGGAAACTATGAAGCCAGTGTGCAGGCTTTAAAGAACTTTATTGCCAAAGTAGATCCTAAACGTGTTATCGGTAGAGATTATCTGTATTTGGGCCGTGCTGAGATGAAAATTCCTGGTTCTGAAACCGAAGGATTAAATGACATGAAAAAAGCGATCCAATTAGACTCTACCAATGTAGAAGGTATGAGTGATATTGGAAAAGCCTTATATGGTGCCCGTAAATGGTCGGAAGCCGCTCAGGCATTTGAACTGGCAGTAAATAATCCAGCTTCAAAAACTAAGGCTTATGATAATTTCTACTTGGGAATGTCGTATTATTTTGATTATGCAGGCCAGGTTAGTGAGAAGAAAACAGCTGATAAAGAATTATTAGCAAAAGCCGATTCTGCATTTAGCTATGTTATACAAATATCTCCTAACAGCCCCGATTCTTATTTATACCGGGCAAGGGTTAGACGCCTTTCAGATAATGAAGAAAATCCGGCAGGTTTAATGGTGCCTGATTATGAGAAGTTTGTAGAGGTAGTTTTGGCTAAACCCGAAACCATTAATGACCGCGCCAAAGCGAATCTAGTTGAAGCCTACAATAATCTGGGCGCTTTCTATATTAAAACAGACCAGGCGAAAGCTAAGGATTACTTTAATAAGACGTTGCAGTTAGACCCAACCAATGCTTATGCAACCAGTACACTGAAAGCTCTGGCCGGAAGTAAAAAATAAATTTTTCCTAATTAATAAAGAGCCCCGAAATTTTTGCTTCGGGGCTCTTTCTGTTTATATTTGCCCCCGTTTAACCCCCGATATGGAAGCACAAAACACAGCTGTAAATTATTTGCCCATTGTTTTTCAGATGCTGGTAGCACTGGGATTTGTTGTAATGACCATGGTAATTACCCATTTGATTGGCCCCAAACGGAAAACTGCGGATAAGCTGATTGCATTTGAGTCTGGTATTGAATCTGTGGGAAACGCCCGCCAACCATTCTCCATCAAGTACTTTCTGGTAGCCATTCTGTTTGTTCTGTTTGATGTAGAAGTAATTTTCATGTATCCCTGGGCAGTAAATTTTCGTGAATTTGGTGTAAATGGTCTGATAGAAATGTTCATTTTTATGGGCACACTCTTGTTGGGTTTTATATACGTGATCAAAAAAGGAGCCTTAGAGTGGGATTAGCATTTAGATTGGTTCTAAATACGGCTAATAACCCCAGAGAAATTTAATTTGTGTAATTTTGAGGCTCATTTTAACCTGTTTGTAGGTTTAGAATGGGCTTTTTCAATTGAAAGATAATGAGTGATGTTAATATAGTGCAAGCTCCTCCCGGTATAGAAGGTTCAGGTTTTTTTGCAACGTCTTTAGATAAAGTAGTGGGTTTAGCCCGCTCGCACTCTTTATGGCCTTTGCCATTTGCTACCTCGTGTTGCGGTATTGAATTTATGGCTACTATGGGTGCGCATTATGATTTTGCCCGCTTTGGTTCAGAACGCCCTAGTTTCTCGCCCCGTCAGGCAGATTTACTGATGGTAATGGGAACTATTGCTAAAAAAATGGCCCCTGTATTACGCCAGGTGTACACCCAGATGGCCGAACCCCGTTGGGTAATTGCCGTTGGAGCCTGTGCCACAAGTGGCGGTATATTTGATACTTATTCAGTGTTACAAGGTATTGATGAGATTATCCCGGTAGATGTTTATGTTCCCGGATGCCCGCCTCGCCCTGAAGCTATTATCGATGGCTTTAATAAAATACAAGAGTTGGTGAAGAATGAATCACTGCGCCGCAGAAACTCGCCAGAATACCAAGAATTATTAGCTAAATACGGAATCCAGTAATGGGTAAAATAAGCACACAGGCTGTATTGCAAAAAATAAACGCACGCTTTGGCGGACAGATTTCTGTTCCCACTGAGCCATATGGTTTATTAACTTTTGAAACCAGCAAGGAAACAATTCAGGAACTGTTAACTTTCCTGAAAGAAGATAAAGAACTCCGGTTTAACTATCTAACCGATATTACCGCGATCCATTATCCTGAGCAGGAACTTCCTGTTGGGGTAATATACCATCTGCACAGTTTAACCAATAATGTGCGTGTGCGCATTAAGGTGTTTTTGGACGGCAAAAATCCGGTGATACCAACCGCTACTAATTTATGGCAGGGCGCTAACTGGATGGAGCGGGAAACTTATGACTTTTTCGGGGTGATATTTGAAGGACATCCCAACCTGACCCGTATTTTAAATGTGGATGAGATGACGGTTTTCCCTATGCGTAGAGAATATCCACTGGAAGATCCAAACCGTGTTGATAAAAAAGATTATTTCTTCGGAAGATAAAAATGCATAACCAACCTGTTTATTCAGATAACGACCCCCAAAAGGAAACCATTACCTTAAACCTGGGGCCTACGCATCCGGCAACGCATGGAGTATTCCAAAACGTGCTGGAAATGGATGGCGAACGCATTGTGAGCGGGGTTTCTACCATCGGTTATATTCACCGGGCTTTTGAAAAAATTGCCGAACATAAGCCCTTTTATCAGATTACCCCACTTACAGACCGTTTAAACTACTGTTCTTCGCCCATTAATAATATGGGTTGGCACATGACAGTAGAAAAGCTGTTAAATATCCAAACCCCTAAGCGGGTGGATTATATGCGGGTAATTATTATGGAATTAGCCCGTATTTCAGACCACCTGATCTGTAATGGAATTTTGGGCGTGGATACCGGCGCTTTCACTGGTTTCTTATACCTGATGGAAGAAAGGGAGCATATTTATGAGATATACGAAGAAATTTGCGGAGCCCGTTTAACCACCAATATTGGTCGGATTGGCGGCTTTGAGCGTGATTTTAACGATATCGCTTTTGCTAAGATCAAGAAGTTCCTGGTCAACTTCCCGCCTATATTAAGAGAGTTTGAAAAGCTCTTTAACCGTAACCGGATATTTATTGAACGTACCTCGGGCGTAGCGGCTGTTGATGCGGAAACCGCCCTGAATTATAGCTGGAGCGGCCCCATCTTACGGGCTACCGGTGTTGACTACGATGTGCGGGTGAATGAGCCATACTCATCTTATGAGGATTTTGATTTTGAAATCCCGGTAGGACAAACCGGCGATGTGTATGACCGGTTTATTGTGCGTAATGAAGAAATGTGGCAAAGCTTACGCATTATTGAGCAGGCATTGCAGAAAATCGAAAAAGAACCTACAGGAATCTTCCACGCTGATGTTCCCGAGTTTTATCTTCCTCCAAAAGAAGAAGTATATAACAATATGGAAGCCCTGATCTACCACTTTAAAATAGTAATGGGCGAAATAGAAACGCCCAAAACCGAGGTATATCATGCCGTAGAAGGTGGTAATGGCGAATTAGGCTTTTATCTGGTAAATGATGGCGGACGCTCGCCTTACCGTTTGCACTTTAGAAGACCAAGCTTTATTAATTATCAGATGTATGCACCAATGAGTGCCGGAATGTTACTTTCTGATGCGATCATTAATATGAGTAGTTTAAACGTAATTGCAGGAGAGTTAGATGCTTAAAGTTACAGAAATAGAACAAACGGATTTTCCGGCCGAGCTGATTGCCCAATTCGATGAGATTGTAAAACGATATCCTGAAGGCAAACAAAAATCGGCCCTGCTTCCTATTTTGCACCTGGTTCAGGCTCAAAATGGCTGGGTAAGTCCGGCAGCTATGGATCGTGTGGCTGCTTATCTGGATATTCAGCCAATCGAGGTATATGAAGTGGCTACTTTTTACACCATGTATTTCTTAAAGCCGCAGGGAAAATATGTATTGGAGGTTTGCCGCACCGGACCCTGCTGTTTGGTAGGCGCCGAAAAAATCATGAAGCATATTGAAAATACCCTGGGCGTAAAAGAAGGCGAAGTAACAACCGATGGTCTTTTTAGCTGGCGTGGGGTAGAATGTATGGCTGCTTGCGGCATGGGCCCCGTATTACAAATTGGTCCTGAATATACTTTCTACGAAAATTTAACCGAAGAAAGTGTAGATAAATTGATAGAAGATTTAAAAGCAAAGCCTTTAGCTCAGTAATGATTGGCTAATCCGCTAACTTTGGAAATAGAATGGCTCGCAAATTATTATTAGAACATATCAACGTACCCGGCATCCATACATTTGAGGTGTATCGTCAAAAAGGTGGATACCGTGCGGTAGAAAAAGCGTTGAAAAGCCTCTCGGCCGATGATGTGCTGGAAGAAGTGAAAAAATCCGGTCTGCGGGGTCGTGGAGGCGCTGGTTTCCCTACCGGGATGAAATGGAGCTTCCTGGCTAAGCCGGAAGGCAAACCGCGTTATCTGGTTTGTAATGCCGATGAATCTGAACCGGGAACCTTTAAAGACCGTTATTTAATGACCCACATCCCTCATCTTTTAATTGAGGGAATGATTGTGGCCAGCTATGCCCTGGGCGCTAATACTTCCTACATTTATGTACGTGGAGAGATGATGCCCCAGATCCGTATCCTGGAAAAAGCCATCGCGGAAGCTAAAAACGCTGGCTTTTTAGGGAAAAATATCCTGGGTTCAGGTTATGATTTGGAACTGTATGTACAACCCGGTGGCGGTGCTTATATCTGCGGTGAAGAAACTGCTCTGCTGGAATCGCTGGAAGGAAAACGTGGAAATCCGCGTATCAAACCTCCTTTCCCGGCTATTTCGGGTTTATATGGCTGCCCAACGGTGGTAAACAACGTAGAATCTATTGCTGCCGTAGTGCCTATTATTAACGATGGCGGGGATGAATATGCAAAAATCGGTATTGGTCGTAGTACCGGTACTAAATTGATTTCGGCTTCCGGTAATTTAAATAAACCAGGTGTTTATGAAATCGATCTGGGGCTGCCCGTTGAAGAGTTTATCTATTCTGATGAATACTGCGGTGGTATTGCCAATGGCAAACGCTTAAAAGCGGTAGTTGCCGGTGGTTCATCAGTACCTATTTTACCAGCTAATTTGATCTTAAAGACCATTACCGGTGAAAACCGCTTAATGAGCTATGAATCATTAGCCGAAGGTGGTTTTGTATCCGGATCCATGATGGGATCGGGCGGCTTTATTGCTTTTGATGAAGACCAATGTATTGTGCGCAATACCTGGAATTTCAGCCGCTTCTATCACCATGAAAGTTGCGGACAGTGTTCACCATGCCGTGAGGGAACCGGATGGATGGAAAAGGTATTACATCGCCTGGAATATGGTCATGGTAAACTGAGCGATCTGGAACTGCTGGTAGATGTATCTAAAAAGATAGAAGGAAATACCATTTGCCCGCTGGGCGATGCTGCAGCCTGGCCGGTAGCCAGTGCTATCCGCCATTTCCGCGATGAGTTTGAGTGGCATGTCACTAATCCTCAGGAAGCTGTAAAAAGAAATTATGGGCTGGCTAAATATGCCGACCCGATTGTGGCCGAGGTAAGTGAAAATTAAAAGAATATCCAAAGCCTCAGGGCTTTTGGGTTTTTAACTTTTGAATAAAATGAGCGATAAAGTTAAAGTTATCATAGACGGAATTTCTGTAGAAGTAGATCCGGGTACAACAATCCTGAATGCTGCAAGGCAAATTGGGGGAGATATTGTACCTCCGGCTATGTGCTACTATTCCAAACTGGAAGGAAGCGGCGGAAAATGCCGTACTTGCCTGGTCAAAGTGAGTAAGGGGTCTGAAAAAGATCCGCGGCCAATGCCTAAACTGGTAGCTTCTTGCCGCACCACAGTAATGGATGGCATGGAAGTTCAGAATATCACCTCGCCAGAAGTGGTGGAAGCCCGCAAAGGCGTAGTAGAATTCCTGTTAATTAATCACCCGCTGGATTGCCCTGTATGCGATCAGGCCGGCGAATGCCATTTACAGGATTTAAGTTATGAGCACGGATTGGCTAAAACCCGCTACGAGTTTGAGCGCCGTACTTTTGACCGAATCGATATTGGCGATAAGATCCAGTTACACATGAACCGTTGTATTTTATGCTACCGTTGTGTGTTTGTGGCCAATCAGATCACCGATCATCGTGATCATGGAATTTTAGGCCGCGGAGATGCTTCCGAAATTTCAACTTATATTGAAAAGGCCATTGATAATGATTTTTCCGGAAACGTGATTGATGTTTGCCCTGTAGGCGCCTTAACCGATAAAACTTTCCGCTTTAAAAACCGGGTATGGTTTACCAAACCGGTAGATGCCCATCGCGATTGCCCAACCTGTAAAGGAAAGGTAACTTTATGGTATAAAGGCGAGGAAGTGCTAAGGGTAACCGGTCGTAAAGATCAGTTTGGCGAAGTAGAAGATTTTATTTGCAATACCTGCCGTTTTGAAACCAAAAAAACCAGCGATTGGGTGATTGAAGGTCCTCGGCATATTGCTAATACGTCGGTAATTTCTGCCAATCATTATGAAACCCTGCACCCATTGCCGATTATTAAAGAGAATCCTCAATTGATTGAGGCCAATAAAGAAGAATTCGAAAGAGCAACTAAAATTTAATGGAATTAGCATTTGTTATTGAGAAGTTTGTACTGATCACGGTGATCTTCCTGATCAGTTTGGGCGTTGCCGCTTATTCTACCCTGGCCGAAAGGAAAATTGCCGGTTATTTACAAGATCGTGTTGGACCTAACCGGGCCGGACCAGGCGGAATGTTTCAGCCTCTGGCCGATGGTTTGAAAATGTTTTTCAAAGAAGAAATCATTCCCAGCGCATCCAGCAAAACCCTGTTCATTATAGGTCCGTCGTTGGCTTTATTAACGGCCTGTATTGGTAGTGCGGTTATTCCATGGGGACCTGATATCGAAATTGCCGGCCGCATGGTTAGCTTACAGGTAGCCGATATTAACGTAGGTATCTTATATGTGTTTGGTGTTGTAGCCCTTGGTGTTTATGGTTTAATGATTGGAGGCTGGGCTTCTAATAATAAATTCTCATTAATGGGTGGTATCCGTGCGGCTTCACAAAGCATCAGTTATGAAATCCCGATGGGACTTTCATTAATTGGTTTGCTACTGTTAACCAATAGCCTGAGCCTGAAAGAAATTGTAGAGCAACAGCATGGCGCTAACTGGAATATCTTTTACCAGCCGCTGGGTTTTCTGATCTTCCTGGTTTGTTCCTTTGCCGAGACCAATCGTACTCCTTTTGATTTGCCTGAATGCGAAACTGAGTTGGTGGGTGGTTATCATACCGAATATTCAGGATTTAAAATGGGTGCTTTCATGTTTGCAGAGTATGTTAACATGTTTGTATCATCTGCTATTATGGCTACCCTTTATTTTGGTGGATATAACTATCCCGGAATGGATTATGTGAATAACCTGGTTGGGCCGGTAATTGGACCTTTATTGGGTATGGGCGTGCTGTTCCTGAAAATATTTGTTTTTATATTTTTCTTTATGTGGGTACGCTGGACCGTTCCGCGTTTCCGTTACGACCAGTTAATGAACCTGGGATGGAAGGTGTTAATTCCGCTGGCTATTGCCAATATTGTGATTACAGGTATCTGGATTACAGTGTATGATAAATTATTTTAACATCCCGCAAGGAAAAACAGGGATTTAGAAGGATTAGATGATATTATGGAATCATTAAGTAATAAAAGGAAAGTTTTAGTTCAGAAGCCCATGAGTTTCATGGAGCGTTTATACCTCCCGGCTATTTTTCAGGGGATGGCTATTACTTTCAGACATATGTTTAAAAAGAAGGAAACGGTTTTTTATCCTGAAGTACAACGCGAGTTTTCTGAAAACTGGCGGGGTATGCACTCCTTAAAACGAGATGAGCAGGGTAGAGAACGTTGCACCGCCTGCGGACTTTGCGCTCTTTCTTGCCCGGCAGAAGCCATCACTATGATTGCTGCCGAACGCCAGAAAGGAGAGGAGCATTTGTATCGCGAAGAAAAATATGCCGCTGTATATGAAATTAATATGCTGCGTTGTATTTTCTGCGGTTTGTGCGAAGAAGCTTGTCCTAAAGAAGCTATTTATCTGGATGGACCTATTGTTCCTTCAGAGTATTTAAGAAAAGATTTCATCTACGGTAAGGACAAACTGGTAGAAGATCCCCTAAAATCGTAAATAATTATACCTTTGCACCCGCATAAGGGCAAGGGCTAAACTAAAGCATTAATGAGTATTTCGTTATTCTATTTAATTGCATTTCTATCTATCTTTTTTTCACTGTTGGTGGTTTTTTCTAAAAATCCCGTACACAGTGTGCTGTATTTGATTATTACCTTTTTCACTTTCAGCATACAATATATTTTACTGAATGCCCAGTTTTTGGCTATCGTAAATTTCATTGTGTATATGGGGGCCATTATGGTATTATTCCTGTTTGTGCTCATGCTTCTCAATCTGAATGAGGAATCTGAGCCTGCCAAATCCAACCTGCTTAAAATTGCAGGTGTTATAGCCGGAATGTGCCTGATGTTAACCCTGGCGGCCTCGTTGAAAACCCTGCATGTTTCAGATCCTGTATTATTAGAAAATCCGGATCTGGGATTGGTTAAAAATTTAGGTAAGATTTTGTTCGGCAAGTTTCTGTTGCCTTTTGAAGTTGCATCCCTTCTGTTGCTTACAGCTATGGTTGGAGCAGTATTATTAGCTAAAAGAGAATCTAAAAACGCGTAATGGAAAATGTAACTCAAGCCATGCAAGGCGTTCCCTTAAATCATTACATCCTGCTGAGTGCTATTATTTTCTCTATTGGAGTAATGGGCGTGTTAATCCGCCGCAATGCTATTGTTATTTTTATGTGCGTAGAATTGATGCTCAACGCGGTAAACTTATTATTGGCGGCCTTTTCGGTTCATCATAATGATGCCTCGGGGCAGGCTTTTGTGTTTTTTATCATGGCCCTGGCCGCCGCCGAAGTTGCAGTAGGTTTGGCCATTATTGTAATGATCTATAGAAATACCCATTCTACAGATATCAATGTGTTGAATAAATTAAAGTGGTAGTATTAAATACGCTATTGCAAGAGAAACAATTAATTGTTTTGCACCTGGCAATGCCGAATAAGTAAAACTAAGAATGATAAATTTAGTCTGGTTAATCCCGTTACTTCCCCTGGCCGGTTTTTTGATCAACGGTTTGGGACGTAATATTCTTCCTAAAACTGCTGTCGGCTTTCTGGGCTGTTTAACAGTATTAATATCGTTTGGCCTAAGTCTAGGCGTTTTTTTTGAACTGAATGCTTCCGATACCAAATCTTTTCTGATCCCGGTTTTTGACTGGATCAGCGCCGGAAATCTGAAGATTCCGTTTTCTTTCCAGATAGATCCCTTAAGCGTTTTAATGTTGCTTATTGTAACCGGAATTGGTTTCCTGATTCATGTTTACTCTGTTGGCTATATGCAGCATGACGCCGGTTTTGCCAAGTTCTTCTCCTACTTAAACCTGTTTATTTTCTTCATGCTGCTGTTAGTGCTAGGCTCTAACTATGTGGTTATGTTTATTGGCTGGGAAGGAGTAGGCTTATGTTCTTACCTGCTAATCGGCTTCTGGTTTACCAATGTATCTTACGCAAGGGCGGCTAAAAAAGCCTTTATCATGAACCGTATCGGCGATTTAGGCTTCCTGCTTGCCGTATTCCTTATTTTTAACACTTTTGGCAGCGTAGAATTTGCTCAGATATTCCCTCAGGCGGCTACCATGGTCTCCGGAGATCATATGCTGATTTTAATTACCCTGCTGCTTTTTGTGGGCGCTATTGGTAAATCGGCACAAATCCCTTTATTTACCTGGCTTCCGGATGCGATGGCTGGCCCTACGCCGGTTTCAGCATTGATCCACGCCGCAACCATGGTTACGGCAGGGGTTTATATGATTGCCCGTTCCAATATCTTATTTACTCTGGCTCCACAAACGCTGCAAGTAATATCTATTATTGGTTTGGCCACTATTATTCTGGCGGCTACCATCGCTTTAACGCAAACCGATATCAAGCGGGTTTTAGCTTACTCAACCGTTTCGCAATTGGGTTATATGTTTTTAGGTTTAGGAGTTGGCGCCTATACCGGAGCTTTCTTCCACGTATTAACCCATGCTTTCTTTAAAGCTTTATTGTTCCTGGGTGCAGGTTCTGTAATTCATGCCATGAGCGAAGAACAGGATATGCGTAATATGGGCGGTTTGAAAAAGAAATTACCTATAACGTTTTTAACGATGATGGTAGGAACCATCGCGATAGCTGGCTTACCTCCTTTCTCTGGTTTCTTCTCTAAAGATGAAATTCTGGCCCATGTATATGATCAGAATAAAACCTTATGGGTTATTGGCGTAATTGGAGCCATCTTTACTTCCTTCTACATGTTCCGGATGATGTTCCTTACTTTTTACGGCAACTTCCGTGGCACCCCGGCTCAGGCCGATCATTTACATGAGTCGCCAAAAGTAATGACCATTCCATTGATCATTCTGGCTGTTTTATCGGCATTGGGTGGTTTTATCGGTGTGCCCGAAGTATTGGGTGGCAGTCATTGGCTAGCTCAGTTCCTGGCTCCGGTATTTGAGTTGTCCAGTTCAAAAGTTGCAGCTATGAGTTTAGATCACAGTACTGAATATATGCTGATGGGAATTTCTGTTGCCGGTGCTTTAATAGCTGCTGTGGTGGCTTATAACAAGTATGTTAAAAATGCACATGTTCCGGTGGCAGATGAGGCAGAACGCACTACCTTAATCCGCATATCTTACCATAAATATTATATCGATGAGATTTATGCCGCTTTGATTACCCGTCCGCTGGATGCTTTATCCAGTTTCCTTTTCCGC
Source organism: Daejeonella sp. (assembly GCA_035631395.1). Taxonomy (GTDB): domain Bacteria; phylum Bacteroidota; class Bacteroidia; order Sphingobacteriales; family Sphingobacteriaceae; genus Daejeonella. Next base: position 19,764 of record DASQIU010000021.1, read on the forward strand.
GTTGTGGATAAATTAGGAATTGATGGATTTGTAAACGGATTGGGTAACGGTGCAAACGAAGCCAGCAAAGGTTTCAGATTATTGCAAACCGGCAATATAGGCTTCTATATTTTTATGATGGTAGCCGGTATTGTGGCTTTGTTGGTATATGGTTTTTACAAAATTTAATTAATAAGGATTAGAACACGATATGAACCTATTACTACAAATCATACTCTTTCCTTTACTATGCACCTTAATTGCTTCAATTAAAGGTTCAAAAGTTTCTAAATGGGCATTTGGTGCTTCGTTGCTGCCTTTGGTGTTTACTGCACTCGTGCTGAGCAATTTTGTGGCCGATGCCTCTACTCAGTACCTGATAGATTTTCCCTGGATTGAATCCTTAGGTATTCATTTCAAATTAGGTGTAGATGGCATTAGCATCATGTTTGTGCTGTTGACTAATTTATTGGTGCCTATCATTGTTTTGGCCAGTAAGAAACAAGAGCTGAAAAATCCGAATGCTTTTTATGCCCTGATATTTTTTATGCAGGCCGGTTTGTTAACTGTTTTTACAGCTTTAGATGCTTTCTTATTCTATATAGGCTGGGAAGCAGCTTTAATACCAATCTATTTTATTTGCGCCCTTTGGGGAGGCGAGAACCGGATCCGTGTAAACCTGAAATTCTTTATTTACACCTTTGCCGGTAGTTTAATTATGCTGATTGCTATTATCTACCTGCATTTACAAACTCCGGAACATACTTACGACCGGGCCGCTTTTTATGCCTTAAATCTGCCACCCAATATTCAGGGCTGGATTTTTGGAGCTTTCTTTTTAGCATTCGCTATTAAGATGCCGGTTTTTCCTTTCCATACCTGGCAGCCCGATACTTATACCGAGGCGCCAACTGCCGGTACCATGCTTTTGTCTGGTATTATGTTGAAAATGGGTGTTTTTGGTGTTATCCGCTGGTTAATTCCGGTGGCGCCCCAAGGTTTTGCCGATTGGGGCCATTTGGCACTGATCCTTTCGGTTATCGGTATTGTGTATGCTTCTATCATTGCTTTTACGCAAAATGATATAAAACGCCTGGTAGCTTACTCGTCTATCGCTCACGTTGGTTTAATTTCGGCAGGCATCTTTACCTGGAATGTTCAAGGCTTGCAAGGAGCTATGATCCAGATGCTGAATCATGGTATTAACGTAGTGGGTTTGTTCTTTGTGCTGGATGTAATTATCCGTCGCTTAAATACCCGCGATTCTAACCTCATGGGTGGCATTGCCAAATCAGCGCCGGCATTAGCCACCGGTTTCCTGATTATTTTGATGGGATCTGTAGCTTTACCATTAACCAATGGCTTCATCGGCGAATTTTTATTGCTGATTGGCCTGTATAATTATAACATCTGGTTTGCTGCTGTTGCCGGTCTGACGATTATTTTCAGTGCGGTTTATATGCTTAGAATGTACCAACGGGTGATGTTGGGCGAGCCTAATGAGCAAACTTCAGTATTTAAGGATGTAGATATGACTGAAAAAGCGGTGCTGATTATTATTGGCGCTCTGGTTCTTTTCATCGGAGTGTACCCTCAGCCACTTCTTCACCTTTCTGAGGCATCCGTAACTAATTTGATAGAGCAGGTTAACCAAAAGATTTTAGTAAAGTAAGTATGAACGCATTAATAACCTTATCTGTTTTAGCCATTGTCATTCTGTATTTGGGCCTTTTTAAAGCTAAGAATGCGTTATTACCGGTTACTATATTGGGTCTGGCAGGCGCTTTGGCTTTTTCTGTCGCTGAATGGAATACTCAGGCGGAGCCTATATTCAGCGGCATGATGCTGTTTGATAATTTCGCGATAGCTTTTTCTACCATCTGTATTTTTTCAACTATCCTAATTCTGGTAATTTCCAAAGGGTACTTTGAAGACATTAGCTCCAATGTGGCCGAATATTATGCCTTGATATTATTTGCCCTGGCCGGCATTATCGTTATGGTTTCTTTCCATAACCTGGTAATGCTTTTCATCGGTCTGGAAATCATGTCTGTTAGTTTGTATATTCTGGCCGGCATCCGCAAAACGAGCTTTGCTTCTAATGAGGCTTCTTTGAAATACTTTTTGATGGGCGCCTTTTCTACCGGATTTTTATTGTTTGGCATCACCTTGCTTTACGGTACTACTGCTTCTTTTGATCTGGAGGTAATTCGTGATTATGTGATAGCTAACCCTACCGGGATATCGCCCATGCTTTACGGCGGCTTAATATTGCTGATTATTGGTTTATGCTTTAAGGTAGGGGCCGCTCCATTCCACTTCTGGGCGCCCGATGTATATGAAGGTTCACCAACCTTAATCACTACTTTTATGATTACCGTGGTTAAAACCGCCGGATTTGCTGCTTTTCTGCGTATTTTCCTGGTATGTTTTGCACCTCTAAGCGATTTTTGGATGCCACCATTATTGGTAATTACGGTGTTAACCTTATTCATTGGTAATATTACGGCCTTGTTCCAGCATAGCTTTAAGCGGATGCTGGCCTATTCAAGTGTATCACATGCGGGATACTTATTGTTTGCCATTGTAGCCTTAGGCGCCGCTTCTGTAAACGCGGTTGTGGTATATACCACTGCTTACTCTGTAGCTTCTGTTATTGCCTTTGCCGTATTGATTTTGGTTAGACGGCAAACCGGTTCTGATAATTTTGACAGCTTCAATGGCTTGGCTAAGAAAAATCCATTTATGGCTTTCACCCTAACGGTAGCCATGCTTTCTTTGGCCGGTATTCCATTAACGGCTGGCTTTATTGGCAAGTTCATGATGTTTTCGGCAGCGCTTAATGAATACCAGATTTGGCTGGTTGTATTGGCTGTAATGAATGCTGTAATTGGTATTTTCTATTATTTCAGGGTAATTGTGGCGATGTATTTTAAAGAGGCAGAGCGGCCGGAAGTACCTGCTTCAGCTTATTTTAAAGTGGTTTTAGCAATCTCAGCCCTGGTTACCATTGCTATTGGAATTTACCCCGGTTTGATCTCAAATCTTTTCTAAGCTCCGAAATTATTAATTTAATGTCGTAGCTTTACCCATATTCAACTTATGTACGAGATCTGGGATACCTTTCAACATCTTATTGATCCGGAAAAATTATTGCATGAAGGCGGCTTTTATCTACTTCTTTTTGTAGTATTTGCAGAAACAGGCTTGTTTTTCGGCTTTTTTTTGCCCGGCGATTACCTGCTATTTTTAGCAGGGATGTTTGTGGCTACCCATAAAATGGATGTTAGTATATATGTTTTAATTGCCGGATTGATTAGCGCCGCAGTTTTAGGTAACTTTGTAGGATATTGGTTTGGATTAAAAACCGGCCCGGTATTATACCATCGGCCAGATTCGTTTTTCTTTAAAAAACGTTATTTAAGATCTGCCGAAGAATACTATCATAAACAAGGGGCTTTTGCCCTGATTATGGGTCGCTTTATTCCGATTGTACGAACATTTGCTCCTATTGTGGCGGGAGTAATTAAATTAGATTATAGAAGATTCGCCTTTTATAATATTACCGGAGCGGTTGTCTGGATTTCCTCTTTAACTTTACTTGGTTTTTTCTTAGGCCGTAAATTTGAAAAGGAAATTAATGAATACCTGTTCCTTATCATTATTGGATTTATTGTGATAACAGCCATTCCGCTGGTTTGGACTTACCTGAAAAAGAGAATGGCTGAGAATAAGAGTAATAAAGAAGAAGAAAAATTAATCAAGTAGATATAAATATGAGTAAAGACCATCCGTGGCATGATGTTTCCCCTGGTGTTGACGTTCCATCTGTAGTTAATGCTATTATTGAAATTCCCAAAGGTTCCAAAGCAAAGTATGAAATTGATAAAGAGTCTGGTTTAATTAAGCTGGATCGGGTATTGTTTTCCTCGGTGATGTATCCGGCAAATTACGGCTTTATTCCCCAAACTTATTGTGACGATAAAGATCCTTTAGATATCCTGGTATTATGTTCTGTGGATGTTTATCCGATGTCTATTATAGAAGCCAAAGTTGTTGGCGTAATGCATATGGTTGATAATGGCGAACAGGATGATAAAATCATCGCGGTAGCTAAAAATGACATGTCGGTAAATTATATTAACGATTTGGCCGAACTACCACCACATACGATGACCGAAATTGTACGCTTTTTCCAGGATTATAAAGCTCTGGAGCAAAAAAACGTTACTATAGAGCAGTTGTTAGGCGTTCAGTATGCGCATAAAGTAATTGCCGATAGTCTTGAATTGTATAAGACTACTTTTGTGAAAGGTTAAACCAACTATGAGCTTTCAGATATTCCTCACCTTTTTCCTGGTTTTTCTAAACGGGTTTTTCGTGGCCGCCGAGTTCGCTATTGTAAAAGTACGGGCTTCGCAGATCGAAATTAAGGCCAAAACCGGCACCCGGGTAGCAAAAATTGCCAAACATATGACCAGCCATCTGGACGGTTACCTGGCAGCTACCCAGTTGGGTATTACCCTGGCTTCCCTGGGTTTAGGCTGGGTAGGTGAGGCTGTTATGCAACATATTATCCGAAGCTTTTTAGAATTGGTAGGCGCAAACGCTGATTTTATTAGTTCATTTTCAGTTGCTTTTGCACCGGTAATTGCATTTGTGATTATCACCATTATGCATATTGTATTTGGCGAGCTGGCTCCAAAATCGCTGGCTATACAGCGTCCGGTAAACACCACTATGGGGGTAGCTTTGCCACTACATTTCTTTTACCTGGTTTTTAGGCCTTTTATTTGGCTTTTAAATGGTTTTGCTAATGTTATTCTGAAAGCCTTTGGAATTAGCGCTTTGCATACCTACGAAGCTCATCACAGCTCTGAAGAGTTACAATATCTCTTGGAGCAGGGAAAAGAAAGTGGCGCCCTGGAAACCACAGAGCATGAGCTGATCCAGAACGTGTTTGATTTTAACGAGCGTATTGTTAAAAACATCATGGTGCCTCGTACTAAAATATCGGCCATAGAACTTACTGCTTCGCAGGATGAATTGCTGGATACCATTATAAAAGAAGGCTATTCCCGGATACCCGTGTACGACGAAACCATTGATAAAATTGTAGGTATTGTACATGCCAAGGACGTTTTATCTTTACTGGTTAAAAAGAAGGAGCTTGTTTTAAAGGATATTATCCGCAAGCCTTACTTTGTACCGGAAACCAAAAAAATTAACGATTTATTGGGCGAGTTACAGCTTAAGCGCATCCAGATTGCTATTGTTCTGGATGAATTTGGTGGTACAGCCGGTATGGTTACTCTGGAAGATATTGTTGAGGAGTTGGTGGGTGAGATTCAGGATGAATACGATGAGGAAAAACCGATTGTAGATAAAGTATCAGATACCGAATTTGTGGTGGATGCCTCGGCCAGTATATATGATATCAATGAATATTTACCTCATGATTTACCGGAGGATAATGATTATGATACTCTGGCCGGCCTAGTGGGCGATTTGTTTGGAAAAATACCTGACGTTGGTGAAACTCACGAGTTTAATGGCTATAACTTTATTATTCTGAAAAAAACTGAACAGAATATCGAATCGGTAAAACTGGAATTGCTGGTTAATCCGAATAATATGGTAAATGTTCATTAATGCCGGGAGGTACTTTGTATGCACCTTTTTTATGCGCCAGAAATTAATGCCAACGAGTATATACTTACCGAAGAGGAAAGTAAGCACTGCATTAAGGTTTTGCGCCTTCAAACAGGAGATGAAGTTCAGTTAATTGATGGGCGGGGAGGTTTTTACACCGCCCAAATTTTGGAACCTCATCCTAAAAAAACCTCTTTAAAAATTACCGCGGTGCAATATGAGTACGGAAAACGTAATCATTATCTACATATCGCGGTAGCTCCCACTAAAAATATAGAACGTACGGAGTGGTTCTTGGAAAAAGCCACCGAAATTGGTATTGATGAAATATCTCTACTTATTTGCGACCGTTCTGAGCGCCGGGAAGTTAAAACAGACCGCTTAAATAAAGTGATTACTTCGGCGGTTAAGCAGTCTATAAAAGCGTATCATCCCCAATTAAATGAGGCCTTAAGTTTTAAAAAATTCCTGAATAAAAACTTTAGCGGCCAAAAATTTATTGCCCACTGCATGGAGGGCGAAAAAGCATTGTTAAAATCAGCATTGCAATTAAATGCCGAATGCCTGGTTTTAATTGGTCCCGAAGGCGATTTTACTCCCGCCGAACTTCACATGGCTTTAAATGCTGGTTTTAAACCTATAACTTTAGGCAGCGCCAGGTTGCGCACAGAAACTGCAGCCCTGGAAGCGTGTTTTGAAATAAACTTTCTAAACCGATGAAAAGCCACCTAATGGTTTTATTGGGAATGCTGGCTGTAAGCCTATTCTCTTTTACCCCGCCTACTTATAAAATGGCCAAGCTGAAATATAGTGGTGGAGGAGATTGGTATGCAAACCGTACTGCCTTGCCTAACTTGATTAAGTTTTGCAATAAAAACCTGGGAACTAATTTTGAATCGGATGACGCAATTGTGGAAGTTGGCAGCGCCGAAATATTTAACTATCCTTTTGTTTACATGACCGGACATGGAAACGTATCTTTTTCAGATCAGGAAGCTCAAAACTTAAGGAAGTATTTAACAGGTGGCGGATTTTTGCATATTGATGATAATTATGGTCTGGATGCATTTATCCGTCCACAGCTAAAAAAAGTATTCCCCGAATTGGATTTGGTGGAATTACCTCCAGATCATGCAATTTATAATCAAAAATTTAAGTTTGCTTCCGGGCTTCCTAAAATTCATGAGCATAATGGTAAACGGGCCCAAGGGCTTGCATTGATTTTTAAAGGCAGGGTAGTGTGTTATTATACTTATGAGTGCGATTTAGGCAATGGCTGGGAAGATTATGGCACTTACCCGTCGGATTCAGAAGAAATGCGCCAAAAGGCCCTGAAAATGGGCGCTAATCTGGTTCAATACGCATTAACACAGTAAAAAGAAAAGGTATGTTTAAAATCAGGGTTAATAACAGATTTGATTTTCAAATTGATAACAGTAAGCAGGATGCCTATGCGATAGATATTCAGCAGATTAATGAACATCAATTTCATTTACTCCATCAGAATCAATCTTATCGGGCAGAGATTGTCAGCTTTAACAAAGCCGAGAAAACCTGCACCGTAAAAGTAAATTCCAATACCTATACTTTAGAGATAAAAGACCAGTATGACGAGCTTTTGCATCGTCTGGGACTGGATAATTTAAATACGGTTAAGGTAGCCAATTTAAAGGCTCCTATGCCAGGCTTAGTTTTAAAAGTATTGGTAGCAGAGGGCGATGAGGTTAAAAAAGGAGACAACCTATTGATTTTGGAAGCCATGAAAATGGAAAATATTATCAAAGCCCCGGCCGATGTGAAAATTAAATCGATAAAGATATCTGATAAACAGATTGTTGAGAAAAATGAGGTTTTATTGGTTTTTGGATAGGTATGCAAGAGGGTAGAAACAAGGCATGCCTTGTCTCTACCCTCACGATTTATCTTTCCCCATCCCATTCCGCGTAAAACTGCTCCAGGTAATTTTCCATAAAAGCATGACGCTCTTGAGCAATTTTACGGGCTGTAGTAGTATTCATTTTGTCCTTCAGCAACAATAACTTCTCGTAAAAATGGTTAATTGTTGGCGTGCTGGAGCTTTTATATTCCTCTTTGCTCATATTTAATGCCGGCTTAACCTGTGGATTATACAATTCCCGATTCTTGAATCCGCCATAGGTAAAAGCCCGGGCAATGCCAATGGCGCCAATGGCATCCAGGCGGTCGGCATCCTGAACAATTTCTAATTCTTTGGAATGAAAATCAACCTGGCCCAAGCTGGATTTGAACGACATGTTGCGAATAATTTGCTGCACATGCAGGGTAACCTTTTCATCTACCTCAATGCTTTGTAAAAAATCGCGGGCTTTTTGCGGACCGACCTCTTCATCACCATTATGGAATTTACTATCGGCAATATCATGTAGTAAGGCGGCTAACTCCACCACCAGCATATTGGCCGATTCGGTTTTGCCAATCAGCAAGGCATTTTTCCAAACCCGTTCAATATGGAACCAGTCGTGGCCGGCCTCGGCACCTTGCAGGGTTTGCTGAACAAAATCAACCGTTGGCGCAATGAATGGCTTATTCATTTTCGGGTGGTTGGCGCTTGCTCCCTTCGTATAGCTCATATTCCAGCAGGCGGCAATCCAATTTGCCATTATAAAACTCAATGCGGCGAGAAGGCCGTAATCCAATCTTTTTAGCCAGATCCGGGTTGCCGGTAAAAATATATCCGCGGTAGCCTTTACACTCTTGCTTCATGAAATCGCCCATACGTTTATAGGTGGCTTCCAGCTTGGTATGAGTACCTAAACGTTCGCCGTATTCAGGGTTGAAAATAATGACGCCATTTCCTTCTGGAACTGGTGTTTCGGCAAAATCGCATACCGAAAAATCAATCAGATGATCTACTCCGGCGGTTTTAGCATTTTTTATGGAAACGTCCACCGCATCGGCAGAAATATCAGAAGCAACAATCTTGCATTCAATATCTTTTTGGGCTTGGTCTTTTAGCTTGCGTCGCTCGGTAAAAAACACCTGCTCATCGTATCCCAGAATATGCATAAAGCCATAATTCATTCTGAACAGACCGGGAGCTTTATTGGCAGACAATAAGGCCGCTTCGATGGCTAAAGTGCCCGAGCCGCACATAGGGGCAATAAAGGGACTTTTTTTATCCCAACCGCTGGCCATAATGGTGGCGCAGGCCAGAGCTTCCAGCATAGGGGCTTTTCCGGGAATTTTGCGGTAACCGTGTTTGGCCAGGGTTTCGCCAGAGGTATCTATAAAAATATCAGCATGCGTATCTTTCCAATAAAGGTGAATCACCGCTTTGTTAGCATCTGAACCAGAATTGGGGCGAAGACCTTTTTTTTCTTTGATGCGATCAACAATGGCATCTTTTACTTTCAGGTTGGCAAATAAAGGCGTGGTAATATGCTCATTATCCACATTGGAGGTTACCGAAAAATATCCTGCAAAATCAATCAGATTTTCCCATTCAATGTCCAGGAGTTCTTTGTATAATCTGGAGGGGTTTTCGGCCTCAAAGCTCTTCACCAGATACAATACCTGGCTGGCGCAGCGTAAATTCAGATTGAGTGGAATGCAATCATTAATAGTGCCTTCTAGCTCCAATCCGGTGCTGAAACTGCGGATAATTTTATAGCCTAAGGCTTCAACTTCCTGCTGTAAATAAGGCGCCAGGCGCTTATTGCAGGTTATGATAATTTTACTTTTGGTATGAAAAACTTGCATAATAAAATGCGAAGGTACTCAATTAAAGTCCACTTAATTCTTTACTTTTACAAACTCTATTCGATTTTATTTTCTGTGCCTGAAAAGCCAGCGAATATGGCCGGTGAGGGCTTGATAGGGGTAGAAAAACAGTATTAGATTATCATAAGATATATAAAGCCATGGATATTAAAGGAAAAGTACATGAAATCTCGCCGGTAATGGAGGTGAGTGAAAAGTTTAAAAAACGGGAGCTGATTGTAGAATATGCTGAAAATCCCAGCTATCCGGAATTTATTAAGTTCGAAGCCGTTCAAGATAAAGTATCTATGTTTGATCACGTGAAAGTAGGTGATCAGGTAGAAGTGTTTTTTAATTTACGTGGCCGTCCATGGACAGACCGGAATGGAAAAACCTCTTACTTTAATACCTTGGTAGCCTGGCGTTTAAATGTTTTGGGTGGTGCTGAAGCAGCCGCTCAGACTCCGGCATATGCTGCCCCGGTAGATATTACTTCTACTTCTGAAGAAGACGATTTGCCTTTCTAAGAAGATCAGAAGCATAAAAAAGCCCTGTAAGATCTCATCTTACAGGGCTTCTTGTTTATACGGCTATTCTTTCACCATCTTTTTGATAAAGGATTTACCATTCTGACTAATGTGGATATAATAAATCCCGTTTTTAGGCAAGCTGACCTGTTTGTAATAATTACCACTAAAATTAGCAGGCTGATCGGTAAATAAAGCTTTTAAATCGCTGTCTAAAATTTTTACGGAAATTGATCCGCGGGCTGCTGTTTGGAATATAAGGTTAAGTTTACCTGATGAAAAATTGGGCGAAATTACCAGATCAGTCACTTCCAGGACTTTGGTATCATGGCTGATTTTTTTAGATAACTCTTCAGGAACATCTGTTAAACGGATATTCAGGTGAGTTGTAATGCCATCTTTATCGGTATTTACATAATTAAAACTTTGTAAATTTTTGCCTCCTGAAGGAATCCGATTGTAGAGGTTGATTCCTTCTTTAGGCGATAACATACGCGGATAGGCTCTGCCCATCATGGGGGGCATGCTGCCTATGCGACGGTGTAATTCCATCATTTTTTGGTGCATATTGCTATCCATATGTTCCATGTTAAACCGCAATTGGCGGGGTAAAGAGTCTTTCATGAAGGTAACCAGGCTGTCGGATAAAACCCAGGGATAGTCGTTCATGGATATTTCATCCTCATCACTCCAGCGTAATATTTTAGGCGCCTGATTGCCGTTCTTAATGATAATTTCTTCATTCTTTTGTTTGCCTGCCCGGCGCATGGACCTGTTTTTTTCCATTGCCTGAAGTTCTTTGCGCAAAGCTGCACGGTCAGACTTGCTCAGGTTTTTTAAGTTCTTCCCATTAATAATGGTATCGCCATCAGTAATAATAATGGTTTTACGGATTTCCTGTTTTTGTTGCGCAAAAGCAGCGGGCCTGGCAGCAGTTATAGTAATGAGTGCCAAAATGAAAGTGCATCCGGTTTTAAATCTATACGTTTGCATGTTGTTACAGTTTTAATTTGCTTTCCAAAATTACCCCTGGAAGCTCTTAATTAATGTTAAGGGATTGTTAAAAAGTGTTAAAAGCTAATTGAGAAAGAACAGGTTACGTATTTTTGTGTGGGATGAAGAAAAATAGTATCAGTTTAATTGTGGTTTTGATGACCCTTGCTCTGCTGGGAGTAATGGCTATGCAATTGTATTTTTTAAGACAATCCTACCAGTTAAAATCGCAGTTATTTGACCAAAGTGTGCATGAAGCATTGAACAATGTGGTTGCTAAACTGGAAAAAATGGATGCTAACAATTTCCTCACCAATAAGGTAAAACCATCTGAAACACCTCAAAAGCCGGTTAAAGTTCAGTTGGTGCGCCAGCCAAAAAATCCCCTTAGAGAGAAAAAAATAGCGGAAGAATCATATGCTGCTTTACTGCTTAAGGAGCAGCGCAAAGCCGATAGCATTTTTATGCTTCGCGATAGCTTATTCCGTAAACGGAATCCGAATGCCATTGCTTTTAACGGAGCCATTACCGCCGCTGAATTGCGGGACATGAATTACCGTTTACAGGTAGATATCATTCAGTTTGAAGACGCTTTGGGACAATTGCACCAGCAATCCAGGCAAACTTTAAGCGGAGCGCTTTCTGTTCCGCCTGCACCCCGCACAGTTAATGCAGGTGGAGTTGCTTTAAAGCCGGATTCAGTGCGTCAATATATTATTTTTGATCCACATACCGGTCCGCAAATTGTTACTTATCCTAAACCTAAATTGGAGAATATCACTCTTTCGCCCAAAAGGCTAAAAGAGGAGGTGAAAAAGGTAAAAGCCTATTTTGAGGAAGTGCCTAAAAATAATGATGTGTTTAAGGATCTTTATACCGAGTATCAGCAGGCTTATGTTCCCCTGAGCCAGCGTATTCATCCTTTAATTTTAGATTCCATGTTGCGTAACGAGTTGAGCAGCCGTTCTATAAACAGCAACTACGAGTATAAGGTTACCTCAGCTAAACGCGATTCGCTGATTTTTATCCGTGCAGCCTCTAAGGCCGATTTTTTGCCTTATAACAGTTATGAAACCCCGCTTTTCCCCAAAGATATGATTCGCGATGCGGGATTATTAACTGTTACTTTTCCACATAAAAGCAATATCATTCTCTCTAATTTAACCGCTATGATGGGAATTTCCGGGGGGCTATTGCTTATTTTGTTGTTTTGCTTTGGATATACATTGCACTCCATCCTGAAACAGAAAAAGTTATCGGAAATGAAAACCGATTTCATTAATAACATGACTCACGAATTTAAAACTCCGGTGGCTACCATCATGATTGCCAGCGAAGCTTTGAAAGATCCGGAGTTAACCCAGGATAAAAGCCGTATTGACCGCCTGGCCAATATTATTTATGATGAAAATGTGCGTCTGGGCAATCATATAGAACGGGTATTGAATATTGCTAAAATAGACCAGGGCGATTTGAAACTGGAGTGCAAAGAAGTAGAAATGAATGATTTATTAGCGGCGGTTACAGACAGCATGTCCCTGCAGTTGGAGAAAAAGAATGCTCATGTTGATTTGCACTTACATGCCAATAAGGCTATTGTTTTGGGCGATGAATTACATTTGTCTAATGTGATATTCAACCTGATTGATAATGCCAATAAATACAGCAAGGGGGCGCCGGAAATTAAAATCAGCACCAGAAGCACGGCCAAAAACCTGATCATTAAAATTGCCGATAAGGGCATGGGTATGAGCCGGGATCAGCAGACGAAAATTTTTGATCAATTTTATCGCATTCCAACCGGTAACTTGCATGATGTAAAAGGCTTTGGCCTAGGGTTAAGTTACGTGAATAACATTGTGAAACGGATGCAGGGCAATATCCGTGTTAAAAGTGAAAAAGATAAAGGCTCTGAATTTGAGATTATTTTGCCGCTTGCCGGCTAAATGTTTCGGATATAAAAGCCCTATTACGTGAATGCAGCTAAACCTTAAATCCTAACCCCTAAACTCTATAAACCCTATAGATGAAAAAAATTTTATTAGTGGAAGATGATCCCAATCTGGGTATGTTATTGCAGGATTACCTGCAACTGAAAGGCAAATTCGATGTGGTACTGTGTAAAGATGGAGAAGAGGGTTTGCGTACTTTTACCAAAGATCAATTTGATGTGTGCATTCTGGATGTAATGATGCCTAAGAAAGATGGCTTTACACTGGGAAAAGAGATCCGGAAAATAGACGCTGCAGTTCCTATTATTTTTGCCACCGCTAAAACCATGATTGAAGATAAGTCGGAAGCTTTTAACCTGGGTGGCGATGATTATATTACCAAACCTTTCCGGATTGAAGAGTTGCTGCTTCGTATTAATGCCCTGCTAAAACGGGTAGATCCGGATAAAAAAGAGCGCCAGGAACAGGTTACCAGTTTTAGTATTGGCCGCTACAATTTTGATTATACCGCTCAGTTGATTTTTGATGACAAAAAACAGCAGAAAGTTTCTACCAAAGAAGCGGAATTACTGCGTTTGCTATGCTTGAAAAAGAACGAAGTGCTTACCCGTGAAGAAGCTCTTATCAGCATTTGGCATGATGATAACTATTTTAATGGCCGCAGCATGGATGTTTTTTTAAGTAAACTGCGGAAATATTTAAAAGACGATCCTAAGGTAGAGATCATCAATGTGCATGGTAAAGGATATAAATTAATTGAGGGTTAGTTTTTCGTTGGTCGTCTATCGTCTTTCGTATGTTTCTGCTGATTGAGGAAAGCCAATTCTCCTCCTTTGGAGAGTGCCCATAGGACACTTTTTGTGGTTTTTCTTTTTTAACTAACACTCTCATACTTGCTTAAACGTTTTGCAGTAGATAACTGATAAACTCCCCGTTCTATTTTTTTTGGCCTTTTTTTATTGCGGGATGTACAGGCAAAGCCAAAGTAGAAGCTTTCAAGCAATAAAAAGCAGCCGCGGCTCTTTTTGGTTACTTTTTCCAGCTGTAGGGAAAACGACGAAGTCCTCTTGAGTGCCTATTAAATACAAATCACAAACGAAAAAAGTGACAAAAAGAAAATACTTCTATAGATTTTGAAAAAATTACTGAAGGCGAAATTTAAAAAATTATCAATGTGCATGGTAAGGGGTGTGATATTACCTTTAAATAAAATTTCATTTATCTTAAGGGAATAATTCCTGACAATGAAATTCCCTTCCTGGCACTCACTTTATATTAGTTTTATAAGCGTTATTAAGCGCTTTCCGTTTGTAATAGCTTTTGCACTGCTAGGCTGTATAGCGGCAACCATTTGCGTTGAGGTGCAAGGCGTAAACAATCAGTTGTATGGCTGGTGCATTCGCCTGATCATGGTGGCCGATTTGGGGCTGGTGCTTTCCTTATCGGCTAGATTATTCTCCGAAAGCCGGAATTTTTCTTCCCCAAAGCGATATGGATTAACCGCTTTAGCGGTTTTATTAGCGGCAGTTTTGTTGTTTGCGTTGGATCCGTTGCGGCGTGAGGCAGATTATTTGCGCTTTTTGTTGTTAGCCCTGGCTTTCCATTTACTGGTGGCTTATGTGGCCTTTATAGGCAAAAATCAGTTGAATGCCTTCTGGCAATTCAATAAAACCCTGTTTTTGCGTTTCGCCACGGGTGCCTTATATAGCGGCGTATTATTTCTGGGCCTGGCCGCCGCTATTGGTTCCATGAACCTGCTGTTTAATTTTAAATTCGAGTGGGACACCTTCGCTATTTTATGGTTTTTGATTGTCGGTTTATTTCAAACGGTGTTTTTTCTATCAGGAGTACCTCAAAATATAGCTGCTCTGGAGCATGAAAGTTCGTATCCTAAGGGCTTAAAGCTTTTTACTCAGTATGTGCTTCTTCCACTGGCCAGTGTTTATGTGGTGATTTTGCTGGCCTATGAATTGAAAATTTTGATACAATGGAGTTTGCCCAAAGGCCTGGTTTCTAATCTGATTATAGGCTATGCGGTATTTGGCTTATTGGCGCTGTTGCTTATTTATCCCATTAGAAATCTGGAAGAAAATAAATGGCTAAAAACCTATAGCCGGAACTTTTATTTTTTACTGATTCCCTTAATTGCTTTACTGATTTGGGCCGTGTCGGTTCGGGTAAACGAGTATGGCATCACCGAGCAGCGGTATTTTTTAATTGTTTTAGCCATTTGGCTCAGCTTTATCACCATTTATTTTCTGTTCTCTAAACGTCAGGATATTCGCATTATCCCAATCAGTTTATGCTTGGTAACCTTATTCTCTGTTTATGGTCTTCAGGGAGCTTTTTCTGTATCCAAAAGTTCTCAAATAAAGCAGTTAGAAAAGCTCTTTATAAAGTATAATTCCTTCCGGGATAACCGGTTGCAGCCTGTTCAAAAAAGGATAGACTCTGCTGATAATGAGCGTATGCGTAATATTATTGGCTATTTGCTGAGTCGGCATGGTTTTAAAAGCCTGGAAGCTATTAGTCCGGTAGATCCGGAAAAAATTGAAAAACATTATGTGACCAGCTTTAAAACCAGTCCCCCAAACAGAGAATATCAAGATTACCAGATCAGACAGGAGGTAAAAGACAGTTTATTTAGATTCTGGCGAATTTCTGATCGTGTTTTGCATAATGAAGGAATAGAAACTAAGAGACTGCGTGATTTCCGGGTAGAGCAGGATGAAGTGATCGATATAAAAGGCTATCAGAGGTTGATTGTTTTTAACTCCAATTTGCCCAATCAGGAGTTTCCTGTAATTACCTCACAGATCAATGGCCAGCCATTTTCTTTAAAGATTGACCCTAAAAATAATTTGCAAATCAGTTTGGCAGCAAATGCCATTTCAGTTGATCCAAAAGAGCTATTGGAGAAACTGTTGACTAAAGCCAAATCATTTAAACAGAATCCGGATGAGTCATATTTAATAGTTCCAGTTGAGGAGATGACCCTGGAACGAAATTTGCAGAATTTGCAACTAACTATCCGTTTTGATCGGGTTAAAGGCGGTTATGAAAGATATCAGAATAAAGATATACTGTTTTATAGCGGCATGGTTCTGATCAAATAAAAAATGTAGAGACAATGCATGCATTGTCTCCTGATGCATAAAGAGACGTTGCATTGCAACGTCTCTTCGGTATATCGAAATTACAAATCAAATTTAATTCCCTGCGCCAGTGGCAGTTTGTCAGAGTAGTTGATGGTATTGGTTTGACGGCGCATATACGCTCTCCAGGCATCAGAGCCAGATTCGCGGCCGCCACCGGTTTCTTTTTCGCCACCAAAGGCTCCACCAATTTCTGCTCCTGAAGTACCAATGTTCACGTTGGCAATGCCACAGTCAGAACCGGCAGAAGAAAGGAATTGCTCGGCTTCCCGCAGGTTTAAGGTCATAATGGATGAAGATAAACCTTGTGGTACGCCATTTTGAAGGGCAATAGCCTCGTCCAGCGTGCTATATTTCAGCAGGTATAAAATTGGAGCGAAGGTTTCATGCTGTACAATCTGGTAGTCGTTTTTGGCTTCGGCAATACAGGGTTTTACATAACAGCCTGATTCATAGCCCTGGCCTTCTAAAACTCCACCTTCCACTACAAAATTACCACCTTCGGCTTTACATTTTTCAATGGCATCCTGGTAAGATTTCACGGCATCGCGGTCAATCAGCGGGCCTACATGGTTATTTTCGTCCAGCGGATTGCCAATGCGTAATTGTTTATAAGCATTTACCAGTTTTTCTTTAAAGGCATCGTATACACTTTCGTGGATAATCAGCCTACGGGTGGTGGTGCAACGCTGACCGGCAGTACCTACGGCGCCAAATACGGCCCCGATCAAAGAAGTTTCCAGGTCGGCATCTTTAGAGATAATGATGGCATTGTTTCCACCCAATTCCAATAAGCTGCGGCCTAAACGGGCTCCTACGGCGGCACCTACGGCTTTACCCATGCGGGTGCTTCCGGTTGCCGAAACCAGGGGAACGCGGGTATCATGGCTTAATAATTCGCCAATATTGCGGTCGCCAATAAGCAGGCCAGAAACTCCGGCAGGCACTCCATTGGCTTCAAATACTTTTTGGATAATATGATGACAGGCTATGGCCGTTAAAGGGGTTTTTTCTGAAGGTTTCCATACACATACATCGCCGCAAACCAGGGCTAAGGCCGTATTCCAGCTCCAAACCGCCACCGGAAAGTTGAAGGCCGAGATAATACCTACTACGCCCAGCGGATGCCATTGCTCATACATGCGGTGCAGCGGGCGTTCAGAATGCATGGTTAATCCGTAAAGCTGACGGGATAAACCTACGGCAAAATCGCAGATATCAATCATTTCCTGTACCTCGCCATAACCTTCCTGCAAGCTTTTTCCCATTTCATAAGAAACTAGTTTGCCCAGGTCTTCTTTATGTTGACGTAAAGCCTCGCCTAACTGACGTACAATTTCGCCCCGTTTTGGAGCAGGCCAATTACGCCAGGTTGGAAAGGCTTCCTGTGCTTTTTTGATCTCCTGATCATAATCATCAGCAGAGGCAAATTGCACTGAGGCTATCTCTTTACCATCTACAGGCGAGCAAATTTTTCGAAAATCTTGATTGGCTGAGTTATAGAGAGCGTTTACACTCTTTATCCCCAGACTCTGTAATACCGGATTAATATCTATCTGCATAATATTATGTATTTTTGTCAAAGTTAATCATTTCCACAAAAGGGCAGGCTGGTGCCATATTTTAAAAATATTATTAAATTTTCCTGCCCGATTCATTTTATTTTCAGGTAATTGTGTATCTAAAGGTTGAGATGTGGAAAAATAAAAAGTTGATAAAGTGACTTTTTAGATTACCTTGATTAAAACCTCAGTCTGGCAGGTTTATTGAGTGATTCAGGTGTCCGGGTTGAAGTTTTTCTTAGTTACGAAGAGATGGAAGATTTTGAATTTGATTACTCCGAAGACCCTAAGTTTTCGGTTGAGCGATACGAAGAGATGATTCGCAACCAGGATCAGTATTTTTTTGATGCACTGGCTTTTGAGAACATCATCGAATACTATATTGAAAAGAATGATCCGGTAAAAGCGCTTCAAGTGGTGGAGTATGCCCTTAATCAGCATCCTTTTGCCGCCATATTTTTTATTAAGCAGGCTCAGCTTTATGTGGCCACCAGCCAGTTTGACCGTGCTTTTGGAGCTTTAGCCAAAGCTGAAATGCTGGAACCTTCGGAGGCCGATATTTATACCATCCGTGGGAATGTTTATGAAAACCTGGAGCGCCATGAAGAAGCGCTTGAGAATTATGAAAAGGCACTTCAGCATGCAGAAAATACCGATGAGATTTTGTTGCATATTTCCTATGTATATCAAAACTTAGGCGACTATGAAAACGCGGTTGCCTATCTGAAACTCTGTCTGCAGCAAAACATGGAAAACCAGGATGCCCTATACGAGCTGGCATTTTGCTATGATGTGTTGGATAAGCAGGAAGAAAGCATCCGCTTTTATGAGCAGTATATCGATAGCGAGCCCTATTCTTATGCAGCCTGGTACAACCTAGGGAATGCTTTCAATAAATTGGAGATGTATGAAAAGGCCATTGATGCCTATGATTATGCCATTCTGATCAAGGATAATTTTGCTTCTGCTTATTTTAATAAAGGAAATGCCCTGGTTCATTTAGATCGCTTTGCTGAAGCCATAGAGGTTTACAAACAAACTTTTGAATATGAACCACCCAGCAGCGATACTTATTGCGCCATTGGCGAATGCTATGAAAAGTTGGAGCAAATGGATGAGGCCCGTTCTTATTATAAAAAATCGGTAAAATTAGACCCTAAGCAGGCCGATGCCTGGTTTGGAATTGGCGTAACTCTTGATTTTGAAGAACGTTATTTCGAATCTCTTCATTTCTATAAAAAAGCCCTGGATTTGGACGATAAGAATGCCGATTACTGGTTTGCCATAGCCGATGCTCAATACAAGCTTAAACAAATAGAGGAATCTGAAAAAGCTTATGAAAAAGTAGTGGAATTAAATCCGCTGGATATGGAAGCCTGGTTGGATTATTCATCGGTTTTATTTGAACAAAATAAATTGACACAGGCCATTGAAACCATAGCCGAGGCCATTAAGAATAATCCGGATGCCGCCGAGTTATATTACCGGATGGTAGCTTATCTGTTTGCCGATGGACAGTACAATGAAGCCCTTAGCATTTTGGAAAGAGCTCTGACTGCCGATCCGGAGAAGCATTATATACTATTTGAATACCTTCCCCAACTTCAGGACAATAAAATCATTATTGACATTATTAACCGGTACAACCGCTAGTAAATGCCGGTTTATCTCCCAAAAAATCAAGTCTTTTGATTTAGATTTTTTTTTTGAGATTTGCACCATGAATTATACCCTGAAAAATATCCCGGAGCGTACGCTTAAACCTCGCCAGAGTGGAATAACTATGGTAATGGATAAAGGCCTTAGTTTACGCCAAATTGAAGATTTTATAGAAGTAGCCGGTAAACATACCGATATTGTAAAATTAGGCTGGTCAACGTCGTTTGTAACGCCCAATCTGGAAGATAAATTAAAGATCTATCGGGAAGCGGGCATTCCGGTATATTTTGGCGGAACTTTGTTCGAAGCTTTTGTAGTGAGAGACCAGTTTGACGATTATTGCCGCATCCTGGATAAATATGGAATGGAATATGCCGAAGTTTCGGATGGTTCTATTGAAATTTCGCATGATCAAAAATGCGAGTATATCCGCAAATTGAGTGAACAGGTTACCGTAATTTCTGAAGTGGGTTCTAAAGACGCTACCAAAATATTTGCCCCTTATAAATGGATTGCTTTGATGAAAGCCGAAATGGAAGCGGGTTCATGGAAAGTAATTGCTGAAGCACGTGAAGGTGGAAATGTGGGTATTTATCGCGAATCTGGCGAAGTGCGGGAAGGTTTAATTGATGAAATCCTGACTCAAATACCCCAGGAAACCATTATCTGGGAAGCTCCTCAAAAAGCGCAACAGGTTTGGTTTATTAAATTATTGGGAACCAATGTAAATCTGGGTAATATTGCTCCCGCCGAAGTTATTCCGGTTGAAACTCTGCGCATTGGATTGCGGGGAGATACTTTTACACACTTTTTGGATTTAAAACAAGAATAGTCAGCCAATTGTTGCCTGTGTTGGAGAAATTCTAATATCATGAAAACCCGCGTGGGACTGCTTGAGAGGGGAGAAAATCTGATTCAAAACAGCCATCCTGTTTTTACGGGCGACTTAGCGGCAATATACGGCGTAAACTGCCTTGTGCAGCAAGGTGTCATTGCCGTTAAAAATCAAGAGCGTAATGAAACTATCATAAATTCACAAACGAGATGAATAATTATGATAGTTTCATCGCCTTTAAAAACAATTTATTCTAATGAAAAAATACGGCCTTATAGGTTACCCTTTGGCTCATTCCTTTTCTGAACAGTTTTTTACAGAAAAGTTTGCTAATGAAGGCTTGGAAGATTGTAAATATGAAACATTTCCATTGCCTCATTTAAGCGATTTTCCGGAGTTGCTTAAGGCTAACCCTGATTTATGTGGCTTAAATGTTACGGTGCCTCATAAAATAGGGGTTATCTATTATCTGGATAAATTAGATCCTGCCGCCAAGGCAATTGATGCGGTAAACTGCATTAAAATAGTAAATCAACACCCCTTAGAAGCATTTTTTTCCGGTGAATTATCTTCTCTTCAGGTAAAGCTAGAAGGTTATAATACAGATGCTTATGGTTTTGAAAATTCTTTAAAACCCCTGTTAAAAAAACATCATCAAAAAGCATTGGTATTGGGAACCGGTGGCGCTTCCAGAGCTGTAATTTATGTTTTGCATAAATTAGGTATTTCTTACCAGGTAGTTTCTCGCCGGGCTATCAAAAAGCAGATCAGCTACAGCCAGCTTAATGCTGATATCATGCGAGAACGCACTCTGATCATCAATACCACTCCTTTAGGTACCTATCCGGATATAGCATCAGCGCCGGAGATTCCTTACGAATATATTACCAGCAAGCATTTATTATACGATCTGGTTTATAATCCGGTGGAAACCGAATTTTTAAGACGAGGCAGGGAAAAAGGAGCGGCTACCAAAAATGGATTGGAAATGCTGTATCTTCAGGCGGAAAAATCCTGGGAAATTTGGAACACCTGATGAAGTTTAAAAAAATCCTGCTGGCCTTATTTTTTTCGGTCGTTTTGATGGGTTGCGGAAGTAATGAGTACACCCCTAAACCGCGGGGTTATTTTAGAATTGATCTTCCTGAAAAATCATATCAGAGTTATAATGCTGCTTGCTCTTATCGCTTTGATTATCCGGTGTATGCCCGGGTATTGCCCGATAAGGCGGCCGATGCGCAGCCCTGCTGGCTGGATGTGGTTTATCCGCAGTTTAATGCCCGCGTTCATTTAAGTTATCAGCCCATTACTTCTAAAAAGGTATTTAACGAGTTGGTAGAAGATGCCCGCACTTTTGCTTTCAAGCATACCGTTAAAGCCACGGCCATTGATGAAGCCCGTATAGATTATCCTGAGGAAAAAGTTTATGGCATTTATTATTCCATCGATGGAAATACCGCTTCTTCGGCGCAGTTTTTCCTCACAGATAGCACCCATCATTATTTACGCGGCGCTTTATATTTTAATGAGCAGCCCCGTTTAGATTCCATACAGCCGGTGCTGGATTTTATCAAAAAAGATATGGATATGATGATCAAATCTTTCCGTTGGAAAAATTAGATGTTAATTTATAGCTTAGGGCAATTGCTGTTAAGCTAATGGCTAACAACTTCCTGGTTTGGTCCCTTATATTTTTTGCTAACGCGATGTTAGGTTAATCTGCTAAATTTGCCTTTATGATCCAAGTAAAATCTTTTACCTGTAACCCTTATCAGGAAAATACCTACCTGTTATTTGACGAAACCCGTGAATGTGTAATTATTGATCCGGGGATGTATACCGGCGATGAGCAAAACGCGGTGCTTAAATTTATAGCAGAAAATAAACTAAAACCGGTGCTGCTGCTCAATACCCATTGTCATATTGATCACGTGCTGGGAAATAAATTTGTTTACGATACTTATGGTTTATTGCCGCAGTTTCATGAAGGTGAGCTGTCTTTATTATCGGCAGTGGTATCTTATGCCCCTCAAATGGGCATTCATTATGAGGTGTCGCCACTGCCCGAGGTATATTTGAAAGAAGGCGGTAAAATAACTTTTGGAGAAAGCGAGTTGGAAATCTTGTTTGTTCCGGGACATTCGCCGGCTCATCTGAACTTTTACAGCCGGGCCGATAATTTCCTGATTGGAGGCGATGTGTTGTTTTATCAAAGCATTGGCCGTACCGATTTGCCGGGTGGAAGCCATGCCCAATTGATTCAAAGCATTGAAGATAAGCTGTTCGTTTTACCTCCCGATTGTAAAGTTTATCCCGGTCACGGGCCAGCTACTACTATTGGTTTTGAAAAACACAACAATCCTTTTTTAACCTGATTTAGACGCCCCATTTTAAGCCTTGAATACCTCTTTTTACATAGCTAAGCGTTATCTGTTTTCGAAAAAATCGGTCAATGCCATCAATTTCATTTCTGGCATTTCTATGCTTGGGGTTTTTGTGGGTAGTGCAGCGCTGATCATTATTTTATCGGTATTCAACGGTTTTGAAAGTGTGGTGCTCTCCATGTATAATACATTTAGCCCCGAGCTGCGGATTGAACCGGCTGCGGGGAAAACCTTCGATCCGGCTTCGACTTATTTTACCCATTTGAAGGAAGATTCCCGGATAAGCAACTATACTGAAGTGTTGCAGGAAAAAGCCCTTTTGCGCTATGGAAACGGTCAATTTATCGGGCTGATAAAAGGGGTTTCTGATGATTTTTTGAAAGTAAAAGGCTTGGATAGCGCTTTGCTGGAAGGAGATTTTATTTTAAAGGAAAAGGGTGTGGATTACGCCGTTATTGGATCGGCGGTGCAATCTTATTTGGCTATCAGCGTCAAAAATAATCTCCGTCCGCTTGAAATTTATTCCCCGAAAAAGGGAGTGCATAACTCTATCAACCCTGCTGACGAATTTACGGTTACCTCTATCCATTTGGCCGGAGTGATCCAGGCCCAGCAGGAACTGGATAACCTGGTGATTGTTCCTCTGGATTTTGCCCGCAATTTGCTGAATGAAGAGAAGCGCATTTCCTATATCGAACTGAATCTAAAAAAGTTCTCAATGGTAGATGGAATGCAAAAGGAAATAGTGAAAAACCTAGGGAAAGATTTTGTGGTGAAGAACCGGGCCGAGCAAAACCAGTTGCTTTATAAAATTCTCCATTCAGAGAAATGGGCCATTTTCATGATCCTGACTTTTGTGCTGATTATCGCCATTTTTAACATCATTGGCTCATTAACCATGCTGGTTATTGATAAGCGTAAGGATATTGCCATATTGAGCAGCCTGGGCGCCAACCGGGGTTTGATACGCGGCATTTTCTTTATTGAAGGCATGATGATCTCCATGATTGGCTGCATCATCGGTTTGCTGTCGGGCTATATTTTCTGTATCCTGCAACAGAAATACGGCTTTATTAAAATGGGAAATGTTAACCTGTTGACCAATGCTTATCCCATTACGCTGAAGAGCCAGGATTTTGTACTGGTTTTTGGTACCGTATTTACCATTTCCTTACTGGCTTCTTATATTTCTTCGCGTTTAAGCGTACAGCATTTCCAAAACCTGAAAGAAGATTTATAGGTATTTGCCCGGTATCAGGTAGTTTTTTACATAATCCTCCACGCCTTCTTCCAATGTATGGAAAGGTTGACTATAGCCAATAGATTTCAATTTATCCATTTTAGCTTCGGTAAAATACTGGTAAGTATCCCTGATGTCTTCCGGAGTTGGAATAAAGGAAATATCCGGAGTTTTATGGGCTGCCTTAAAGGTATTTTGAGCCAGGTCTAAAAAGGTTCGAGCCTTACCCGATCCCAGGTTGTAAATGCCGGAATCTTTGCGGTGGTGCATCAGGAAATAAAGCACATTCACCACATCTTTTACATACACAAAATCACGCATCTGGCCGCCATCGCTAAAGTTGGGGTTATGCGATTGGAAAAGCTTCATGGCCCCGGTTTGCTGAATCTGCTTATAAGTGTGGAAAATCACCGAAGCCATACGACCTTTGTGATATTCGTTAGGACCATAAACATTGAAAAACTTTAAGCCGGTCCAGAAATAAGGTTTGTTTTCCTGTTCCAGGGCCCATTTGTCAAAGTCATTTTTAGAATCCCCATAAGGGTTTAAAGGCTTTAATGAGGAGATTTTAGATTCATCGTCGTTATAACCCTGCTCACCCAGTCCGTAGGTAGCCGCTGAAGAAGCATAGACAAAAGGCAAGCCGTATTCCACACAAATATTCCAGAGGGTTTTGGTGTAGTTCAGGTTTAAGCGGTTAAAAAGTTCCACATCGAATTCGGTGGTATCGGTGCGGGCGCCAATATGAAAAACAAATTGCACATGCAGTTGATTGGCTTGCAGCCATTGCGGAAAATCATCGCGGTGAATTTGTAGGGAAAAACGCTTGTTTTCGAGGTTTTTGTTTTTCTCCGGATTGGTAAAGTCATCTACCAGTACCAAATCATAATAACCTTCTTCGTTCAGTTTTTGTATTAAACAACTCCCAATAAACCCGGCGGCTCCCGTAATAATGATCATCTGCTTTTTATTTTTTAGGCTGAAAACCTTGTTTTTTGTGCAATTATAAGAATAAGCTTTTGTTTGGTTGAGGAATGATGTGCTGCTGAACGGCCTCTTCAAAAAGTACCGATACCGCCCGATGGCCCTGTTCGCCTAAATCAACTGAATATTGGTTTACATACAAATCGATATGTTTGTACATCACTTCTTCGCTCATTTCCTGGGCATGAGAACGTATGAAATCCAGGCCGGATTTAGGATTGGCGAAAGCAAATTCCACGCTGCGGCGAATCACCCGGTTTACTTTTTGTTTGATCTCCTCGGGTAACTCTCGTTTGATCATGATACCTCCCAACGGAATGGGGCAGCCGGTTTTCTTTTCCCAGAAATCGCCCAGATCGATGATCTTTTTCAATCCTTTATCCTGGTAAGTAAAACGGTTTTCATGGATGATTAATCCAAGGTCGATGCTTCCGTTCAATAAGGACTTCTCAATATCCGAGAACATCATTTCCACTTTGTTTTTTGCTTCCGGATAAGCCAGACTTAACAGGAAATTGGCCGTGGTATATTTTCCGGGAATTCCGGTTTTTAACGAGGAAATTTGGGGGCGAAGAACAGATTCCTGCGTAAAGGCCTCGTCTTTACAAATTAGTAAAGGTCCTACGCCAAAACCCAGGGCACTGCCCGAGTTGAGCAGTACATAATGATCGGTAACATAAGCGTAGGCATGAAAACTAAGCTTGGTGATGTCTAATTCCTGGCGGAGAGCCTTTTGGTTCAGGGTTTCTACGTCGTCAAAAAACACGTCGAATTCCAGGCCTTCGGCATCAATTTTATGATGGATAAGGGCGTCGAAAATAAAAGTATCATTGGGGCAGGGGGAAAATCCAAGAGTAAGGGTCATGTTATTATAATAGATTGGATGTTTTAGGCAGATCAAAAAGATCTGCCACAAATTTATGGAGATTTTTTACAGCCAGGCCAATATTCCATTTTTCCTTGTTGCGGCGTTCTACGTAATTGGAAATGGCTCTGATCTGTAAACAGGGCGTTTTGGTTTGTTTACAGGCATAAAAAAAGGCGGCGCCTTCCATGCTTTCTACTTGTGCAGTAAACCGCGACAAGGTTTTTTCGATAGAAAGTTCATGACCATGCACTTTATTTACCGTGATAGCTTTTACCGTTTTCAGTTTTTGTAAAGAGTTTGTCAGCAGTCCAAAATCTGATGCGGTTAATTCATTAAGCGAGGTTCCGTAAAACTCGGTGCCGCCAAAACCCAATTCTTGCAAGGGTAAAAAACTTTCGCCATCTTCGGCTCCCTGTTCAGAAAAAATATCTTCCGTAATTAAAACCACTTCGCCCAAAGGCAGATTGAAATCAAAACTTCCGGCAATGCCCACATTAATGGCTAAATCATATTGATTTAGTGACAATTGCTTTCCCAGGGCAAAGGCGGTGGCAACCATGCCTACGCCCGTAATTAAAACTTCTACAGCAATATCCGGGCGGATACGTTGCAGCGGATTTAATAAAGGTTCAACTTCTGCCCGGGTTGCGGCAACCAGTAAAATTTTCATGCGACAAAGTTAAGATGTTTGCTTATAGGATTGAACCTCAGTAAGGTTTTATCCGTCATGCTAATCTCTTTTTGAGTCAAAACACGCCATTTGTAGCCGTAGCTTTTGCTAATTAAGTATATTTGCAGCTTAATTTATTAAGAATGATCTATATCACCCGACGCGAAAGATTTAATGCAGCCCATAAGCTGTATCGTGAAGAATGGACGGACGAGCAAAATACGGAGGTTTTTGGCAAATGCTCTAACCCCAACTGGCATGGACATAATTATGAGTTGTTTGTAACTGTAAAGGGCAATATCAATCCCCAAACCGGCTTTGTGATCGATTTGAAAGTGTTAAAAAGCATTATTCAAAACAATATCACCGATTTACTGGATCATAAAAATATTAATCTGGATGTTAATTTTATGAAAGGTAAAATGGCTTCGACCGAGGTGTTGGCCGTAACTATATTTGAGTTGTTAAAGCCCTTGATTGAGGCTGAAACAGCTCAACTGCATAGCATTAAGCTATACGAAACCGAAAATAACTTTGTTGAATATTTGGGAGAATAATTCCCGTAAATAAAACCTGAATGAAACCAATGGGTGCAGTTTTCTGTTCCCAGGTTTTCTTCGCCATAAAAACAAATTATTCTAATGAACATTGATGCAAGCAATCACATTATGGACGACGAGGAGCAACTCGAAGGTTATGTGAAAATTGACCGCTACAATACAGACAAAATTGAACGTATTGCCGGTTTTTATAAGGAAATACTGGGCGAAATTGGCGAGGATCCTTCACGCGAAGGTTTATTGAAAACTCCGGAACGGGTAGCCAAAGCTTTGCAATTTTTAACTCACGGCTACGATATGAAGCCGGAGGAAATTCTGCGCAGCGCCATGTTTAAAGAAGATTACAGCCAGATGGTGGTAGTAAAGGATATAGAAGTGTATTCTATGTGCGAGCACCACATGCTGCCTTTTTTTGGCAAAGCCCATATCGCGTATATTCCCAACGGACATATTGTTGGTTTGAGTAAAATACCGCGGGTAGTAGATGCTTTTGCCCGTCGTTTACAGGTACAAGAGCGTTTAACCAACGAAATTAGAGATTGTATCCACAATACATTGGATCCGGCCGGAGTGGCCGTGGTAATAGAATGCCGCCATTTGTGTATGTCTATGCGTGGCGCTCAAAAACAGAATTCGGTAACTACCACCTCGGCTTTTACCGGCGAGTTTGTAAATAATAAAACCCGGGCGGAATTTTTGCGCCTGATTACCGCCAAGCTGGATTAATTGCCATTTTTAATCTCAATAAAACAGTTTAAATCAATATTCATTCCCTTACGGGGATAAAAAACATAGATGAAAGCATATATTTTTCCCGGTCAGGGGGCACAATTTGTAGGTATGGGCAAAGACCTGTACGAACAATCGGCAGAAGCCAAAGAATTATTTGAAAAAGCCAATGAAATTTTAGGTTTCCGGATCACCGATATTATGTTTAATGGTACCGATGAAGAGCTGAAACAAACCAAGGTAACGCAGCCGGCTATTTTTCTACATTCTGTGATCTTAGCCAAAGTATTAGGTGAGTCATTTACCCCAGATATGGTAGCCGGCCATTCTTTAGGCGAGTTTTCGGCATTGGTGGCCGCCGGTGCTTTATCTTTTGAAGACGGTTTGCGTTTGGTAGCTGCCCGGGCCAATGCCATGCAAAAAGCCTGCGAAATTCAGCCTTCTACCATGGCTGCTATTTTAGGTTTGGATGATTTTACTGTGGAAGATATTTGCCAGCGGGTATCGGATGTGGTAGTTCCGGCTAATTACAACTGTCCGGGGCAATTGGTTATTTCAGGTACCATTGCCGGTGTAGATAAAGCTTGCGAATTGTTGACCGAGGCTGGCGCCAAGCGGGCTTTGAAATTAAATGTGGGTGGCGCTTTCCACTCGCCATTAATGGAGGCTGCCCGGGTTGAGTTGCAAGCTGCTATTGAAAACACAACCATTAATGAGCCGATTTGCCCGGTTTATCAAAATATTGATGCTAAACCATATAAAGATGTGCATAGTATTAAGCACAACCTGATTGCCCAGCTTACCGGCGCCGTACGCTGGACCCAAACCGTAGAACATATGTTAGAAGATGGGGCTACTGCCTTTGTTGAAGTTGGACCCGGAAATGTTTTACAAGGCCTGGTTAAAAAAGTGAACCGCGGCGTTGCAACTACAAGCGCTACGGTTTAGTCGCTTCTTTGGATTTTTTTATAAGATACAAGGCTGCCCCAAAAGGCAGCCTTTGTTTTTTGTAGCTTATAGCCATTAGCTAAATTTGATTAATGGCCTGCGGCTAATAGCTAACAACCAAGCTCTCTTCAATCTTTTTGGACACCCTCATTGTTTTATGCTATTTTTACCCAAACAATTACAGTTTTGAGTGGAGCTTTTAAAATACGGGTCCTTTTATTTTTGCTTACCCTGGGCTTTGGGTTTACGGCCTTAACCTTTAATTATACATTTAAGCAGGATGAATTACTGAGTTTAGACGCCCAGAAAATTGAGCAAAACCTGCACAATAAGGAGGTTTTTGTAAAAAGCATCCTAAACAATCCGGTCTATTTAGACTCACTGAAAAATATCAATAATAACCAGGAATGGGCTCTGAAGCTTATTCCAGAGTTTTTAGACAAACGCCACATTTACTTACATACTTTTCAAAACGGGAAACTCCAGTTCTGGGGTGGTAACCGTGTTTTGTTTGAGTCAGACACCAATATTAAAGCCGGAAGTACTTTTTTAACCTGGCAAAACGGCTGGTATGAAACCATTAAGAAAGTTGACGGCGATTTCTCAGTGGTGGCATTTATTCCTATCAAGGCTAATTATCCTTATCAAAATCAGTTTCTTCAAAATACATTCTCTCCAGACCTAACCAGTAATAATAATCTGGAGATAGCTACTCTGACTGATAAGCAGGTATATAACATCCGTAATATTGATGGGAAATACTTGTTTTCGGTAAAACTCCGTTCGCCGGTAATCCATACCTTTTATTCCAAGTTGGAGCTTTGTATGTGGCTTCTGGCCGCTTTTTTTGGACTGATTTGTATAAACCATCTTTGCAACTGGATGGCCCGCAAAGGCTACGTTATCGCATCAATTTTATTTTTGGCCAGCTTCTTAACGGGATTCCGTTTGCTGGAGTTGGCGCATCCCTGGCTTCATACCCATTTCGGGATGGAGATTTTTAATCCCAAATATTACGCGGCCAGTTACTTTTTTCCGTCTATAGGTGATTTGTTGCTGAACATTCTGGCTTTTGTATGGCTCATGGCCTATGTATACAGGTATCGGCACCGAATCAAGTTTCAGGGGATACTGGCCTTTAAACCATTCAATTATGTGGTTTTAACGGGGCTGATAGTACTGGTTTTTGCCGTGGCATATTATGCAGACCAGATGTTTTCTGATTTTATTACTAATTCAAATATCAGTTTTGATGTAACCAATATTTTAAACCTTAGCTGGCTTAGCTGGCTTAGTATCGGTATTTTTTGTTTATCGGCTCTTTGCCTGTATTTGTTTATTCAGGTAATGTATGCCTTGGCTGATACGCTAGATATCAGCTTAAAAGAACGCTTTATTCTGTTTTTGGCTATTGTTCTGGCCGGCCTATCATACAGAATATTTACGGTTGGCTTTAACGGTTTTTTCCTGCTTTTTAGCCTGTTGGTATTTTTTAGCGGCTGGGCTTATTATAAAAACAGGGAAGGGGTAAATGTGGGGGTACTTATTTTCACAATCCTGATTTTTGCTGTAATTGCTTCTTTAAAGCTATCGCGATATGAATACTTTAAAGAGCATGAGTCTAGAAAACTCTTAGCCACCAAGCTGGTTTCTTCAGATGACCCGAACGCAGTATTGCTCTTTTTGAATTTGGAGCAGGAAATCCTGCAAGACAGCTTTATTATAGATCATTTTAAGAATCCAATTGCCAATAGTAAGGCGCTGACTAACCGCTTACAAAAACTATACTTTGCCGGATATTTATCCCGGTATGAGTTTAAAGCGTATGAATATAATCGCAAGAACTTAAAGCTTGATTCAGAGATTTTTCTGACCAACTTTAAGAACCTGGTTTTGGCAGGATCTGTTAAAGTATCTGATTACTTCTACCGGGTAAATAACACATTTGGTTTTCAAACATACTTTGCCCTGTTGCCCATTAAAGATGGTGGCAGCGTGCTGGGAACTTTGGTTATTGAATTAAAATCTAAGCCGCTTAGTGAGATAAGTTCATTCCCTGAATTATTGGTTGATGGGAAAATCAAAGAAAATACCCAGCTTAAAGAGTATTCATATGCTTATTATAGCGATGGGCGCTTATTGAATCAGCATGGCAAATTTATCTACGATTTGTACAACCATGATTATATAGGAAAATTGAGGGATTTTGTATTCCTTAATAAAACTGATATCAATGGAAAGCAATACAGCCATTTAATCTATCAGCCTAATAAGCTGAAGTTAATTGTGATTAGTAAAGAAATTAGTGGCTTGATCCCCCGTTTGGCTGCGGTTTCATTCATCTTTTTAACCCTATTGCTTTTTGCTTCGCTGATCGTTGTATTTCTCTGGTTTTGGTCTGGTTTTGCCAATTATAGCTTCACGTTCCGGCACTTCCGATGGAAATACATGCTATCCTCCCGGCGCTTGCTGTATAAAACCCGTATCCAGGTTTCTATGGTTGCTACGGTAGTACTTACCTTACTTATTACCGGTTTCATCACGTATTATAACATCAGTCAGCAATATCGCCAGCAGCAAGAAGAAGGTATTTTAGATAAGGTCAATAAAATCTCGGCCGGACTGGACAAAACCCTATTTTCAGATGGAAAATTTATTGGCGGAGAACAGGCCGAATTGTCTTTTAATAATTTTGCCGAAATGAATGGGATTGACCTGAACTTATTTGATGTAAAAGGAAACCTGATTCTTTCTACCCAGCCAAAAATCTATGAAAACGGCTTAATTGCCCGTAAAATGGCGCCTTTGGCTTATATGTATCTCAATACGTTGCAAAAAGCAGAATGCATTAATCATGAGGCAATAGGCTTATGTTCTTTTATAACTGCCTACGTTCCTTTGCGAAATGGTAAAAATGAAGCCATTGCTTATTTGGGACTTCCTTATTTTTCTAATGAAAAAGATTTTCAAGAACGTATTGGGGTATTTATCAATGCGTTGGTTAATGTGTATGCCCTGGTGTTTGTTGCCATCGGCTTTTTTGCCGTGTTTGTAGCCAACCGCATTACCGGGCCTTTAACGCTTATTCAGAAAAGTTTAAGCCAGACTAAAATTGGGCAACGGAATGAGCCCATTGTATGGCAACGGAATGATGAGATTGGTAATCTGATTAAAGAGTATAATAATATGATTGCCGCTTTGGAAGAGAGCGCTCAGAAACTTGCCCGTTCTGAACGTGAAACCGCCTGGCGTGAAATGGCCAAACAGGTAGCTCATGAAATTAAAAATCCGCTAACGCCTCTGAAGCTTGGGGTGCAATTGCTGGAAAAAGCCTGGCGGGAAAAGGATGAAAATTTCGATCGTAAGTTTGAAAGGTTCAGTAAATCCTTTGTAGAACAAATAGAAAGTCTGGCTCATATAGCTTCTGAATTTTCCAACTTCGCTAAAATGCCCGATACAGTATTGGAAAAGGTGAATTTAGCCGATATTATAAAGCAGTCTATAAATCTATACCGGCAGTTTGACCAAACCGATATTATCTTTAAAAATACCACAGCTCCCAATTTATTTATTAAAGGCGATAAAGATCAGCTGTTACGCTGTTTTAACAACTTGATTAAAAATGCTATTGAAGCCCGCGTAGAAGGTCGTAAAAGCTTGATTAAAATAGATATGCATAATTCTGAGCATAATCTTTTTGTAGAGATTCATGACAACGGATCTGGTATAGCAGAAAGTTTGCGACCACGCATTTTTACGCCAAATTTTACCACCAAAAGCTCGGGTACCGGATTAGGATTGGCATTTGTGAAACAAGCCATCGGAAATATGAACGGTAACATCAGTTACAAAACTGAAGAAGGATTAGGGACCACTTTTTATATTACGATACCTCTGGCAGAGGAAGATTAGAAGTTCCTTTATCATTCGTTCAGCACGTTAAACGAATATTAATGAACGAGCAACGAACAACGAAATGCGTCTTTAATATCTGTGACCGATAAGTTTGCACTTAAAGATCCCTCATGCTTTTAAATTTTCAATAATTAAGTCCATAAAAAAAGTCGGCTACCTGTAGGAGTAGCCGACTTTTTTATGTTTAAGTTTTATTTGATTTTACCGCTTTTAGCCTTTGATTTAGGTTGGCTAAAATGAGGCTTTCCGGATGAGTTGACTTCTGGTTCACCTACCAGGGTCATAGCGCAGCGGAATCCAATTTCAGCTCCTGATTCATCTTGCTGCATGTGGCGCCGGGTTGCGGGGTTTAACCAGTAAGCCCGGTCATTCCAGGAACCGCCTTTATAAACTCTGGAGCGGTCATTAACTAAAGTAGTAACTCCATACAAATCTACATTTACGCTGTCTGAATATCCTCGGAAATCAGGATTGTAAGGTTTTCCGGCAATTGCGGAAGAATCTTTTTTAGCTTGGTCGTTTTGCACTTCAGCCCAGGTTTGTTTTTTGCCGGATTTAGCCGGGTCTTTTATCGGACGACCATATTTGTCTTTTGCATACAGTCCTTTATCCCTGTCTGCTAAACGCTTGTTTACATACTCATTTCCACGGAATGGATTAAAGTCTGAAAAATCTTCAAAAGATAGTTTGCGATATACATCGGCAGTCCATTCGTTTACGTTACCGGCCATGTTGTACAAGCCGAAATCATTAGGTAGGTAACTACGCACCGGAGCGGTAACATCTGCCTTGTCGTTCAAATAACCGCCTGTACCCATATTATCTCCTTCACCCCGTTTAAAGTTAGCCATAATCATTCCCTGAGTTTTCTTTTTATTAGACCGAACGCCTAAGCCGTTCCAGGGATAGATTTTTCCGTCAGAAATATTCTCATATTCGGTATTTCCGGCTAAAGACAAAGCAGCATACTCCCATTCAGCTTCGGTAGGCAAACGGTATGGTTGTTTTAAAACCCCATCTTCTAACCTTACGGGTCTGGTACCTGCTTTACTTTTTGTAGGTGTGGCTGATGCCGATGCCGCTGAAGGGTTTAAATCTTTCGGCATTTTTTTACCGTCTTGTTCGCGGGTAAACTGCCCGTTTAAATAGATATCGGTGCTAAAAGGTTCTGAAGTGCCGGTAACGGTGGTGGTTCCGGCTTTACTTTTACCCCCAGACATAGTTTTATAATCCGCCAGAATGCCTCTTTCCCGCAAAATTTGTTCATTGACACGGTCGGTACGCCATTCGCAATACTCATTGGCTTGTTCCCAGGTGATACCTACTACCGGATAATCCTGAAAAGCCGGATGACGTAAATAGTTGTTTACGTAAGGCTCGTTATAAGATAAAGGCTGACGCCATACCAGCGTATCGGGCAGGGCATTGTAATAATACTCACGGTCTTCCGGAAAATTGCGTTTTATCCAGTGTAAATATTCCAGCCAGTCAATGTTGGCTACTTCTGTTTCGTCCATGTAAAAGGAAGCTACAGTAACCCGGCGACGAACGTTGTCAAATTCGTAACCCAGGTCTTGGTTTAAACTTCCACCCATAACAAAGGTACCACCTTCAATGGCCACCAAACCGGGGCCTGGACCGGCTTTAACTTTTTTATTCACCTGGAAGCCGCCATTATACTTATCGTTATAAGTCATTCCGGTTTTTGACGACGACTGGCGAGGTTTACAGCCTGTTCCAAAAAAGGCTACAGCCAATAATGCAGCAGCAAAAGTAGAGAGTTTTATCATTTTGGTGTTAATGAGCAATTAATTTCCAAAAGTACTAAAGCAGAATAATAATCCCCAAGCGAAAATTGTTTGAATAGGTCTTTTTGGAGTACTTTAAATTTAATTTTTATTTACTCAAACGAAAAAATATAGTAAAGAGTTACGTTGCGTTTTATTTTAAAGGATATGGTTAAACGCCAGATGTTTCAAATTGTTATCGATATAAAAAGTATTAAGAAAATCAAACAATTCATCAAGATACAATATTTAAGTCAAACTGTATATATGTTTTGATAAATTAATTATATTGTAAAGGCTTGCGCCTTATCCTAAAAAACGTTCTGCATTTATGAAAATTTATAGCTATGCCTTAAGTTGGTGTGTAATTTTTAGTTTGATTTTCGCCGGTAATCGTGCAAAAGCGCAAAAGACACAAGGAACCCAAAGTGATGGCCGAAGTTCTAATTCTATTAAAACCGCAGCCCCTTTTTTACTAATTACCCCCGATGCTCGTTCTGGAGCTATGGGCGAAGTAGGGGTTGCTATTTCTGCGGATGTTAATGCTTTGCATTGGAATCCTTCTAAATTGGCTTTTCTGACAGACCCTACAGGTTTTTCAGTTTCTTATACGCCCTGGCTCAGAAGCCTGGTACCAGATATTGATTTAGGGTATTTTTCCATTTATCATCGGTTAGACAAAAGAAATACTATTGGGGGATCTTTGCGTTATTTCTCATTTGGTTCCATTTCCCTTACCACAGATCAAGGAGAAGAAAGCGGCATTTACACCCCCAATGAATTTGCTATTGATGGAGCCTTTGCTCGCAAATTTGGCGAGGAATTTTCCTTAGGTACAGCTATCCGTTATGTCCGTTCCAGTTTAAACAATGGACAGTTTAACGGGCAGGAGATTAAGCCGGCTTCTGCATTGGCAGCCGATGTATCGGCTTATTATAAAATAAGTACCTTGTTGTTTAAAGAAGATGCCGATGTGGCTTTGGGTTTAAATATCTCTAATATTGGCACCAAAGTAAACTATTCTGATGCCAGTGAAAAATCGTTCTTACCTACCAATATAAAGCTGGGCGCTTCAACAAAATTTATTTTGGATGATCTGAATACTTTTATGGTAGCCTTAGATTTGAATAAACTTTTAGTACCAACTGAACCTCTCCGCGACGAAAATGGCAAAATAATTAGTGGAAAAGACCCCAACCGTTCTGTTCCCTCGGCCATTTTTGGCTCCTTTAGTGATGCTCCGGGTGGTTTTTCGGAAGAGTTAAAGGAAGTAAGCTACTCTGTTGGTACCGAGTACTGGTATAACCAACAATTTGCCCTCAGGGCTGGATATCTATATGAAAGCCCGATGAAAGGCGACCGGCAATTTGTTACGCTTGGGGCCGGTTTAAAATACAATATTTTTAATCTGGATTTTGCTTATGTGCTGGCCAGCCGTCAAAAAAGCCCTTTGGCACATACACTGCGGTTTTCGCTTGTGTTTAATTTTGAAAAGCGGTAGTTTGCCGACATGAAAATTAGAGTAGGATTTGGATTTGATGTACACCAGTTGGTAGAAAATCATCCGTTCGTATTAGGTGGGGTAAATCTGGAGCATCATTCAGGCGCTTTTGGGCATTCTGATGCTGATGTATTATTGCATGCCATTTGTGATGCCTTATTGGGTGCCGCCAGTTTAGGCGATATCGGATATCATTTTCCCAATACGGATGAGCGCTGGAAAGGAATCAGCAGTATGGTGCTGTTGCAGGAGTGCGTAAAACTTCTGGATGAGAAGGGTTGGCGCTTAGGTAATATTGATGCGATGGTTTGCCTGGAAGCACCTAAAATCAATCCTCATGTAGCGGAAATGAAGAAAAATATTGCCCAGGCTATTGCTATTGATGAAGATGATATTTCCATTAAAGCCACTACCGGCGAAAAAATGGGTTTTATAGGCCGTGAAGAAGGAGTTGTAGCCTATGCGGTTTGTTTGATTGAGAAAAAATAGTTGAGATAAATTTGGCTGAAATGGTTTTAAAATAGTCTCGGTACCGGATTATTTTAAAACCATTTCTTTTACATTTCCGGTTCGTTTTAAGGCGCCCCATTCGCTCATTTCGCCTTTAATGGCTTTACGGATGGATTTGAACAGCACATAATACATCAACTGCCGCCAAATGAAACGTTGAGGTAGAATATAAACTAATTTGCGATAGGGTTCTCCTTCCATTTTAAAGGCCAGCATGGCAAATAAAATATCCACAATGATAAATATCCAGTAATAGATAACCACCTGGCCCAGGCTGGTACTGGAAGCAAAAGTGGCCTGGATAGTTGCCCAGTTAATGGCATCGGCAGATAGTAAACCCGATACACCCGAAATAACGGCTATCAGCATAAACAGATCAGCCAAGGGGGCAAAAAGGGGCAGTAAAATCTGGAAGATCAAAATATTGGGCATACCTACCATGCCGAAATACGCATATTTTTTATTGAATAAGGCATCGCGGTTTTTCCAGAAACTTTGGATCACGCCAAAACTCCAGCGGAAGCGCTGCTTTAAAAACATGTGCATGGTTTCTGGCGCTTCGGTATAGGCAATGGCTGTTGAGCAGTTTTTTACAATATAACCAGCTTTTAAAATGCGCATGGTCAGGTCACAGTCTTCGGCCAGAGTATCGCTGGTAAAACCACCGGCCTGAGAAATGGCCTGTTTAGAAAAAGCGCCAATGGCCCCGGGCACTACCGTGATGCTATTCAGCGTGTCAAAAGCACGTCTGTCCATGTTTTGGCTGGTAATATATTCAATAGATTGCCATTTGGTAAGCAAATTGGTTTCATTACCCACTTTTACCGTTCCGGCTACAGCGCCTACATCTTCGGTTTCAAAACAAACCATTAACTCGCTTACAGCCTTTGGATGCAATTGGGTATCGGCATCAATACAAACCACAAATGGATATTGGGCATAGCGGATACCATAGTTTAGGGCAGAGGCCTTGCCGCCATTGGGCTTGCTGAAAACCCGTACCAGGTTATTGCCCTCAAAAGCTTGGGAAACCCGGTTATAGGTTTGATCTTTAGAGCCATCGTCCACAAAAATCAATTCAAAACAAGGGTAATCTAATTTGAGCAGACTTTTAATGGTTTTTACCGCGGTTATCTCTTCATTATAAGCAGGTATGATAATACTTACAGGTGGCATAGGCCGACTTTGTTTGGAAGCCCGTTTTTTTCCTTCCTGCTGGTATTTGCTGATCGCTAAAAGGGCCACCATAAAAAGCCGGGCCAAGGCTAAAATTATGGCCGTAATAAATACATAGTACAGAATTTTGTTGCCATAGAACCAAGATTCTATAAAAAGCAGCATGGCTTTGCTGGTTAATCCGGTATTGGCGGCATCGGTAACTATAGGCATGATCTCGGCTTTTTGTTTGCCCAGGATGCTGGCTACGGTGGTAAACTGATAGCCTTTCTTTTTATAATAGTCAATAATGCGAGGCAAGGCCTGTACGGTAGCTGAGCGGTCTCCACCGGCATCATGCAATAAAATAATGCTTCCTTTATCCTGTTGGGCAATTACCCGGGCTACAATGCTGTCGGCAGAAACGCCGGGCTGCCAGTCTTGAGGGTCAATAGATTCTCCTACGTTGATGTAGTTTTGACTGCGGCTTTGGGCCACGGGCAATACCTCGGCCATGGTTTGAGGTTCCGCATCGGCGTTAAAAGGCGCCCGGAATAAAATGGTACTCCGGCCGGTAACTGACTCGATCAGCTTACGGGTGGCATTTAGTTCAAAAATTACCCGTTCCTGGCTCACTTTTGACAGATCGGGGTGGAAGAAAGTATGATTGCCAATTTCGTAGCCGCGGTCATAAATTTCCCGCAACAGAGGGATATTTTGTTCGGCCATAATGCCTACCACAAAGAAAGTGGCTGGTACTTTCTCCTGTTTTAATATTTTCAGTATTTGAGGTGTGTATTCGGCATCTGGCCCGTCGTCAAAGGTCAGGATAACCTTTTTATCGGCTTGGCCAAAACGTCTGATGGTATATTTGGTGGGTAATCGCAGGTATTGCTGCCCGGTGATCATTTGGGTTTTGGGGTCGATCTGCAAGGATAGTTTTCCCTGGACAGGTTCAGATACCAGATCCAGAATTTCTCCATCTCCAGCATAATCTACCCGGTTGTTTAGCTCGATATGAGTTAATAGCTCGGGATTCAGTTTGTTCTTTTGAAGACTGTCTATAGAGAGGTCCCGGTTATAAAACTGCCACAATCTGGGGTCTTCAGAACCCAAACGCCATAAAGCCACGCCGCCGGTTCCCCAGTCATCAGCCAAACGGATCATATTGAAATTGGTGGCCGCATCGGTGAAATATACATGGTGAACAAGTTGCTCGGGGCCCATGTACGAGTAATTCAAATTGCCAGATTCCGGGTCAAAATTCACTTTGCTATTGTTGATCCGGGCGGTACTGATAGCTTGCTGGTAGGTAACACTGGTGCCTACCCGATTTAAAGGCCAGTCAAAACCATAACCGGCAATGGCCAGGATCACTTTTTCGCTGGGTACTTCGCTGCAGATCTTATCCAGGTGTTTTTCTACCCAATGTTGGTCGGAAATAGCACCGGCATTGCTCAATTCAGAATGCTGATCGTAGGCCATTAAAAAAAGGTAATCATTGTAAGGGGCCAACGCTTTTACATTATAGTCTGAATTATCTGGAATTATATCCTGGGTCACCAGCAAGCCTTTGGGATGTAGAGCCTGATAAAGTTCTTTCTGGAATTGGATCAGGGGTTCATCCGAAGTTTCGGTCAGTTCCTCAAAGTCGACGTTGATACCATCCAGATGATATTTTTGAAGCTGCTGAAGCAGGTTATTGATTAGTCTGGCCCGACGTTGCGGTGAGCTGAGCAGATGATGCACCCCCTGGCCATCCCAACCGGCCTGGTTAGAATAGTTTTTCAAGGTAGGCACCAATAATTTATGGTGCTTTTTGACCAGGTTTAGAACAGGTTTATCAATGGTGGTGGT
This sequence comes from Daejeonella sp., assembly GCA_035631395.1. Taxonomy (GTDB): domain Bacteria; phylum Bacteroidota; class Bacteroidia; order Sphingobacteriales; family Sphingobacteriaceae; genus Daejeonella. The sequence continues at coordinate 58,924 of DASQIU010000021.1, forward strand.
TACGGAATCGGTGCCGGGGCTCAGGAAAAAGAACTCGGGCAAGATCATATCCATTTTATCAATATGATCGCTTAGCGAGTTGTATGATTGTGGGTCCCAGGCTACAAAGAAGCCGGCATTGATCCTGTTTTTAACGCTTGGGTGACGATGGCTATGTTTCTCGCGGTCCTTGGTCAGGGTGATTAATCCTTCTTTGGTTAATTTAAATTCTTTGAAGCTCGAAGAACGCTTGATCTCCTGAAGGTCTTTTTTAGAATAAACCGGAACACTGCTCAGGTTGGGTAATTGGGGGTATTGTTTAGATAAAACCGTAATAATTACGCATATGACAACCAGGGCTAAGGCTAAAAATAAAGTGCGACTAACCCATTTAAAACTGGTCCATCGGGTGGACGATTCTGTTTGGAAAATCTGACGTTGGCTCATAGATTTTATTCAGATAAAACTAAACAAAACATGTGCCGTTACCGAAAAGCCAGGAACAGATATTTATGATTTTTTTTCTGGAGGAGTGGGGATATTGGAAAAATCTACTCCGCATTTGCCGCAATTACTAGCACAACCTGATTTGGTGTTCAAGCTACGATACACCAAACGGCCAATATACCAAACGGCCAGGGCAAATAAGACGATTAAAATGATTTCCTGGATTCCCATAATTCAAAAGTAAAACAATGTAATTTTAAGATTGTCAGAGTTTTTTCAGAATCGTATTAAATATTTTGTGATTTTTTGAACTACCTTTGCAGAAATTTTTAAAAACGCACACTGGATGCAAAATATAAGAAATATTGCGATCATCGCACACGTTGACCACGGGAAAACGACCACTGTTGATAAGATCTTACATGCCTGCCAATTATTCCGGGATAACCAGGAAAGTGGCGACTTAATTCTGGATAATAACGATCTGGAACGGGAGCGGGGGATTACTATCGTGTCAAAAAACGTTTCAGTTAATTATAAAGGAGTTAAAATAAATATTATTGATACCCCGGGCCACGCCGACTTTGGCGGGGAAGTAGAGCGGGTATTAAAAATGGCCGACGGAGTTTTGTTATTGGTTGATGCCTTTGAAGGCGCCATGCCACAAACCCGCTTTGTAACTCAAAAAGCTTTGGCTTTAGGCTTAAAGCCCATTGTGGTAGTAAACAAGGTGGATAAAGAAAACTGCCGTCCTGAAGAAGTTTATGAGTCAATTTTTGAACTGTTCTTTAACCTGGAAGCTACCGAAGATCAATTGGATTTTCCGGTAGTTTATGGTTCGTCTAAAAATGGCTGGATGAGCAAAGACTGGAAAAAGCCGACGGAAGATTTTAACGATCTGTTAGATGCTGTTCTGGAGCACATCCCGGCAGCGCCTTATCAGGATGGTACGCTACAAATGCAAATCACATCCTTAGATTACTCTTCCTTTGTGGGCCGTATTGCCATTGGCCGGGTTGCCCGCGGTGTAATTAAGGAAAATATGCCGGTTTCTTTGGTAAAACGTGACGGAACCATTCAGAAAACACGAATCAAAGAATTATACACTTTTGAAGGCTTGGGTAAAGTGAAAACCCAGGAGGTAAAAGCCGGTGATATTTGCGCCGTGGTTGGTATTGAAGGATTTGATATCGGCGATACGATTGCTGATTTTGAGAAGCCCGAGCAGTTGGAAGTAATCCATATTGATGAGCCAACCATGAATATGTTATTTACCATCAATAACTCACCATTTTTTGGTAAAGAAGGCAAGTTTGTGACTTCCCGCCACCTTCGCGACAGGTTATACAAAGAGATGGAAAAAAACCTGGCCTTAAAGGTAGTAGAAACCGAATCGCCGGATGCTTACCTGGTTTATGGTCGTGGTATTCTTCATTTATCCGTATTGATTGAAACCATGCGCCGCGAAGGTTATGAGTTACAGGTAGGACAGCCGCAGGTAATCGTTAAGGAAATAGATGGGGTTAAATGTGAGCCTATTGAAACCCTGATTGTGGATGTTCCTGGTGAGGTAGCCGGTAAAGTAATTGAATTGGTTACTCAACGCAAAGGTGAATTGTTGGTTATGGAACCTAAGGGTGATTTACAACACCTGGAGTTTGAAATCCCTTCACGCGGTATCATCGGTTTAAGAAATAATGTGTTAACCGCAACAGCCGGAGAAGCTATTATGGCCCACCGTTTTAAAGCCTATGAGCCTTGGAAGGGTACTATTCCAGGCCGTTCAAGTGGAGTGTTAATTTCGATGGAAAAAGGGCAAACAACTGCTTATTCTATTGATAAACTGCAAGACCGTGGCCGTTTCTTCATAGATCCGGGAGTGGATATTTACGAAGGACAGATTGTTGGTGAGCATATCCGTGATAACGACTTAGTAGTAAACCTGGTAAAAGGAAAAGCTTTAACCAATATGCGGGCTTCCGGAAGTGATGATAACGTGCGTATCGCTCCGGCTATTAAATTCTCATTAGAGGAATCTATGGAATATATCCAGGCAGATGAATACATTGAGGTTACCCCTCAAAGCATGCGTTTGCGTAAGATCTATTTAACTGAGAACGAGCGTAAGGTCAATGCCAAAAAGTTCGTTAGCTAAAATCAGGTATTGAGTTTTGATATCAGGCGGGTGCTCCAAA
>DASQIU010000022.1:0-2854 GCA_035631395.1 Daejeonella sp.
CCATAACTTGCTGAAAGCGGCTGTTCAGGAAATAAATCTGCAGGTTAAAGCTCCAGCGTTTCATGTCGCCGTAAAAATCTTCCAGGTAAGGGTTATGGTCAACTGCTTCAAATTGGGGTTCGTAGCCCAAATGTTTGGCCAGTAATTCGGTTAGAGTGGTTTTTCCGGCGCCTATATTTCCAACTATCGCTATATGCATGAATACTTTTTATTATTTGATGAAGGTATAATTTTATTTCTGTGAAAAAAGCAGGGTGTTAAAAGCTCTTGAAGCCAATAATCTCACGCACATCTTTAATGGTTTTAGATGCACTTTCGCGGGCTTTTAATGCGCCATGACGGGCCACCTGACGAAGATAAGCTTCATCGTTGGCAATGGCATGGATTTTTTCACGTATGGGGGCAGTAGCCAGAATCATATCTTCGGCCAACTGCTTTTTGAAATCGCCATAGCGGATTTGGCAGTTGTTGTAAAGATGTTCAAAATGAGCATGAGTATCCTCGCTTGAAACCACCTTCATCAAATCAAACAGGTTCTGAATAGCTTCGGGTTTTTCCTGGTTTTCTTCGGTTGGACCGCTATCAGTTACCGCACGCATCACTTTTTTGCGAATGGCTTCAGGCTCATCCGATAAGAAAATGGCATTGCCTTCTCCTTCAGATTTTCCCATTTTCCCTTTTCCATCCAAGCCGGGAATTTTTACCAGTTTTTCGGTAAAATTAAAGGCATAAGGTTCAGGGAAATACTCGTGATTGTATAAGCGATTAAAACGGTTGCCAAAGGTTCGGGCCATTTCCAAATGTTGTTCCTGATCTTTTCCTACCGGAACTTTAGTGGCCTTGTGTATTAGAATATCAGCAGCCATTAATACCGGATAGGTTAATAAACCCGCATTGATGTTATCCGGATGTAAACGTATTTTATCCTTGAAAGAAGTGTTACGCTCCAGTTCGCCCAGATAAGAATTCATGTTCAGGTAAAGGTAAAGCTCTGCTACTTCAGGCACATCAGATTGTACATAAATAGTGGCTTTTTCAGGATCAATACCCGCGGCCAAATATTCAACCAGCACTTGTTTTACATTTTCATGCAAATTCTGTGGTGTAGGATGTGTAGTTAAAGAATGATAATCTGCGATAAAAAAGAAACAGTTAAACTCATGCTGCATTTGCACGAAGTTTTTTACAGCTCCATAATAATTTCCTAAATGTAGTTTTCCGGTGCTTCGGATCCCACTTAAAACAGTTTCCATAAGTGGCGAAAGTAATGATTTTTCTGGAAATGATTTGTGCGCAAACCTTGAAAAATGTGTACTTTTTGAACTTTTATCCGTTCTGTTCAAGCTACAATATTTTTCTATTTTTGGATGAAATGAAAAGAGTTTTAAAAAGAGTACATTATATATATTATCAGATTTCTGTAGCCCTGGTGTTTATCTGTTTGTATCCTTTTTTGTATTATTTTTCACGAGATCCGGTTAAATTTCATAGCATGAACCATATCCGGCGGATAGTAAGCCGGGTAAGCGCTTCAGTATCGGGTATTTTTTTCAGATTTACTTTTGAAGAACCCATTGATTGGTCCAGACCCTATATAATTTGCCCTAATCATACTTCCAATCTGGATATTGTTTCGGTGATTTTACTCTCGAAACGTAATTTTGTGTTTTTGGGTAAAGAGGAGCTGCTGAAAAATTTTGTTACCGGGATTTATTTTAAAACCATTGATATTCCGCTTGACCGGCAGAGTAAAATATCCTCATACCGGGCTTTTAAACGTGCCGGCGAATACCTGAAAAAAGGAGTGAACGTGGCTATTTTCCCCGAAGGTTTAATAGCCGATGAATATCCGCCGGTACTTTATCCTTTTAAGAATGGTCCGTTTAGGCTTGCTATTGATCATGGAGTGCAAATTTTGCCGGTTACCATTTGTAATAACTGGAAACTGATGTGGGATGATGGCTCCAAATTTGGCACCAGGCCGGGTATAAGCCATATTTTTGTTCATAAAGCTATTCATACTCAGGGTTTTGATCCCGAAGAGGCGGATGTTTTAAAGGACCAGGTCTATCAAATTATTGATCAGAAATTGAAAGAATTTTCTGCAAAAAGCTACATCAAAATGCAGAAATCTGATACTTAATTAACGGTTTAATGTTTGATTTTTTATCTTGTAACAATCTGTTTGATTCGATAGTCTAAAAGCAAAAAAATATGAGCCAGCAACAGCCCTTAATTACCATAACAGATATCGGCAGAAAGTATGTCATTGGCGCCGAAACCATCCATGCTCTCAAATCGGTTTCTTTAGAAATCAGAAAAGGGGAGTTTGTAGCCTTAATGGGGCCTTCGGGTTCTGGAAAATCTACTCTGATGAATATTTTGGGTTGTCTGGATACGCCTACTAAAGGAGAGTACATCCTGAATGGAATCAAGGTAAGCGAAATGAGCGATAATGAACTGGCCGAGGTTAGGAATAAAGAAATTGGCTTTGTTTTCCAGACTTTTAATTTGCTGCCCCGCTCATCTTCTTTAGATAATGTAGCTTTACCATTGGTATATGCAGGGGTGAGCCGGCAAGAACGCGAAGAAAGAGCCCGTAAAACACTGGATAGTGTGGGCTTGGGCAACCGAGTAGGGCATAAACCCAATGAGCTTTCCGGTGGACAGCGTCAGCGGGTGGCTGTGGCCAGGGCCTTGGTGAATAATCCGTCTATTATTTTGGCTGATGAACCTACCGGGAACCTGGATACCAAGACTTCGGTTGAAATTATGGACTTACTGGAAGAAATTCATTCTAAAGGAAATACCATTATTTTGGTTACTCACGAAGAAGATATTGCTCAGCATGCCC
>DASQIU010000023.1:0-10330 GCA_035631395.1 Daejeonella sp.
TATATACGTTCTTGATGACAATTTACTTGGTTGGATGCCACACTTAATACACCGAAAAGTTAAAACTTTTTTTGGTTTTACCCATCTGCATAAAGCATTTGGCGAAAGAAATACGAGGCATCAATGGATTAATGCCACGATTGCAGCCGAATTAGCTTTTAAGGAGTTCTTGGCTCTTTATAAGCCTGATACAGTGCCTGTGATGTCTTTTTTGCCATCTCCTCCACTTGATAGGATGTATAACAACTTGTTAGTTGAATACTCCGGAAGTAAGTCCCCAATGGCGAGGTATCTTTCTGATGGTGCGAAAAAAAGAAATGAGTTGATTCATAAACCCCGACAAAAATCACCGGGAAAACATGAGACTAATGTTTATTTGCATCAAATTCAAGTCGCAATTCTTCATTTATACACTATTTTATATCCCAATGATCCTTTCTTCGAGTACCTCTTGAGCTACGCAAATTCGAAACTTGAACGTGAGATTAAGGATGTGGTTAAGGTAGAAAATAATTGATGGGGAAATCTAATTTAAAGTTACTCTGCTGTTCGATATGTTCCGCAGGGCATGTCGAATATTAGATAAAAGGGATTTCCAATCCCGATAAAGCAATAGATTTTCTATTATAGCTTTATAATTTTACCGAGTTTTATTTTCCATTTTTAATTATGGAATCATGTTAGAGAGAGTGGATTATAAATCCACTGCATCAATGAGTTCGACATGCCCTTCGGAATATATCGAACAGCAGAGGAACGTTAGTAATTGTTCAAGGGAGGGTAATGTTGATTCCTTAATTCAACGGTGATGATACTCCATTGTGTATTCCGATATCTTTTAAACCGATTCCTTTATTAATTTTTTCTTCTAGTTTATCTATCCTGGAGTTCAGAGCTATTTTTTTCTCTAAATTAAGTTCAATTTGTCGTAATTTAATTTGTAGTCTAACATTATCGTCATTATATGGCTCTTTATAGATACTTTTTAGCCCATCTAGAACAAATTGTAAAATTGAATCAATATGCCCCTTCTGCTGAAAAGCTTTTTGATTGATTAATAATTCTAAATGAGATTGCAGGGAAACAGCTAATGTTGTTTTGAATGTGTATTGATCAATTAACCTACGCACCTTACTATATTGACTAGTGCTAAACACAATATAAAATATTACCGGAGAAGCTAAAATAAACCTTAAATAGAAAGTCACATCGTTACCTGCTTCCTTGATCTTCCATTGGTATAGAAATAGTTGAAAGATAAACAAGACTATGACAAAGACTAGCAAACATATAGTAGTTACAAACAATCTATTTTCCCACTTCTCTAATTCTAAAGAAAGGGCCTTCCTTCTTCTGTCAAACTCACCGCTTCTGCCTGTATCTGCAGCAATTTCATATATTTTTAATATTTCCCCATACGCATTTTCGGATTGATTTTTATATTTTTCTATTTGCCCTAATGCTAATTTCCCTTGACTTTGAAGTGAAGCTATTTCTATTTCAAGCTCTTTTGCCTTCTTTTTATTAAGCTCGATCTCTGTTTTGAAACTTTCACAAGCTTTTTTTGCATTTACAATCTCAGAAGTAACCTTTTTGGAGTTCTCACCCCTGATGGAAATTTCTGAAAAGATTTTTTTTATTTTAACTTCGAGATCCTGAAGTGACTTTAAAGAATTTGTATGATTAGTAACATTTTTATTAATTTTTTGAAATTGACTTGCGCAGTATCCTCCGATTCTTTCGATATCTCTCCTCTGATTTTTTGAATACTGTAATGTGTTGTTAAGTCCATTATCTGGATCAAATATTTTTGCTTTTAGAGGTATGTATTTTTGCTCATAGAAAGACTGTGCTTCTTTCAAGAGATTGGCTAAACGTTGTTTTTCAGACTTAAAACTCAAAACAGCATCATTTGCATTTTTTAAAATTTCCAATAATGAGGAATGAGTCTTCTGCAAGTCCTTGCTTTTTTGGGTTTGGCTCTTGGAAGCATCATTAAGTGCCTGGATTCGTGTTTCTAAAGCAGTCGACCTTGTAACTAAATCTGAATAAAGTTTTTCTGCTTGAGCTTTATACTGTTCGATTAGGTTGTGTTTACTCATAGGTTTTTATATTGCACTAAGGTTGAAATATTACACTAAGGTATCAATTTTATATTGTATAAGATTATAGATATAACTTCAGGCTGATATTATTTCGTAATAAATACTTTCTCTATAGCGAGCCTTTCTATCCGTAGAGTTAGCGCCGCGCTCTACGGATTCAGAAAATAAATGAGAGTTTCAGACTCGCTTTTCATCAAACCAAAGATTTTAATGCTTTCATGGTGTTATAAACTCCTTTTTATTTATAAATCCGCCTCCTGCGCCCAAAACTTTAATCAGGCTACGAACAGATGAGGGGCTTTGGTGCTGATTGTTTATTTTTGGGCTTTTCAAAATATATCTCCTATGCAGGATATTAAAACTTTACTACCCTTAAGAACAGTGCAGGTAATGCGCTATGTAACGCCTTTACGGGAGGGAGGCTCCATGCCGGCCATTGCAGAAGCGGATGATGGCTTTTTGTATGTCATTAAGTTTCGGGGTGCCGGACAGGGGATTAAAGCATTAATTGCAGAGCTTATAGGAGGTGAAATAGCCCGGGCATTAGGTTTTAAAGTGCCTGAAATTACTTTCGCTCATTTGGATGAGTCATTTGGGCGTTTGGAACCCGATGAGGAGATACAGGATTTATTACGTTTTAGCGAGGGCTTGAATTTGGGCTTGCACTACCTGTCGGGCTCCATTACGTTTGATCCGGCTGCAGACCGCCCGGATGAAACGCTGGCATCCGGGATTGTTTGGCTGGATAGTTTATTAATGAATTTAGACCGAACGGCCCGAAATACCAATATGCTGATCTGGCATAAAGAGCTATGGCTGATTGACCATGGCGCTGCGCTTTATTTTCATCATTCCTGGCAAAACTGGGAAGAGCAGGCTATAAGGCCTTTCCATCTAATTAAGGATCACGTTTTATTGCCCCTGGCCACTAAAACAGAGGATATAGACAAAGAATTTAAGGCTATATTAACCCCTGAAAAGATACAATCCATAATAGACTTGATACCGGATGGCTGGCTGGACGACCCCTCCTCGCCATTTGAAACCACAGAGGCCCACAGGCAGGCTTATGCCACCTTTTTAAATAAACGCTTGGCCCATTCTGAAATTTTTGTTAAAGAGATACAGCATGCAAGAGAAACACATATTTGAGTATGCCGTAATACGGGTGATGCCAAGGGTAGAACGTGAAGAGTTTATCAATACGGGTATAATACTCTATTGTAAATCCTTAAAATATTTAAACTGCAGCTATGTACTCCGGCAGGATAAGCTGCGGCTGATATGTGCGGAGCTGGATTGCCAGGAGCTTGAAAAACATCTGATTGCTTTTAAATCCATAACTCTGGGCCAGGAAAAAGACAGTCCCATTGCTTTTTTACCACAGACAGAAAGATTCAGGTGGCTTACGGCTACCAGAAGCACCGTGCTGCAATGTTCTAAAGTACATACGGGTTTAACGCTTGATCCGGATGAAACGTTCAACAAATTACTGGAAACACTGGTGTTGTAATCAGGTTTTATTTCCTCTCTTTGTTCTTAAGGATGGCCTTGTTTACTATAAGCATCAAAACAAGGTTTATAAACCTGATTGCAGCGGATACCGGCCTGGTGGCTAAGGCCAGTGCAGTATGAGCGGAAAGCGGGGCTGCCCTAACCTAAGTTTTAGAAAGCAAGGTGTCAAAAAAAGAATTTGTTACTTATTTGCCAGAGTAATTTATTTCAGGATCTATTTCCTCTGAGAGTTTGAGAGCTCCCGAAATAAACTCTTGATAACAAATAATGCAGAAAATGAAGCGCAATTCAGAATGATTGTACAGCCTCTAAAGGGCAATAGAACCATTCCAATCATTTCCATAATCCTGTTCAGCAATAAAACTACAAAATGATGGTTCAGACAATTAATCCAGCAAGCGGTCATAAATCCTAAAAATCCTGGTTCAGACAATAAAAAAACTTTATTTTAGCGCCGATGGATAATTTCATTGTATCAGCCCGTAAATACCGCCCGTCAACGTTTCAAACCGTTGTAGGCCAGCAGCATATTACCAATACGCTGAAAAATGCCATTAAAAACAATCAACTGGCGCAGGCTTTTTTATTCTGCGGTCCGCGTGGTGTGGGTAAAACTACATGTGCCCGTATTCTGGCCAAAACCATCAATTGCGAGAATTTAACGCCCGAGGGCGAAGCTTGTGGGGTATGTCATTCCTGCCAGTCGTTTCAGAACGGAAACTCCTTTAACATTCATGAGCTGGATGCCGCTTCCAATAATTCGGTAGATGATATCCGCAGCCTGATTGAACAGGTACGCATTCCGCCACAAGCCGGAAAATACAAGATCTATATCATCGATGAGGTGCACATGCTTTCTCAGGCGGCTTTCAATGCGTTCCTGAAAACGTTGGAAGAACCCCCTTCGTACGCTATTTTTATTCTAGCTACTACTGAGAAGCATAAAATACTTCCTACCATTTTATCCCGTTGCCAGATTTTTGATTTTAACCGGATCCGGATAGAAGATATGGCCCGTCATCTGGCTGGTATTGCCGAAAAGGAAAACGTTCAGTACGATGCCGACGGTTTGCACCTAATTGCTCAAAAAGCCGACGGAGGTTTACGCGATGCCCTTTCCATGTTCGACCAAATTGTTAGCTTTTCTAATAAAGAAGTGAACTACAAAGCGGTTATCGACAACCTGAACATTCTGGATTACGATTACTATTTCAAATTAACCGATGCCTTACTGCTGGAAGACGTGGCTGCGGCCCTGGTTTTATTTGACGAAGTTTTAAGCAATGGTTTTGATGGCAACCATTTCATTACTGGTCTGGCTGCTCATTTCCGCAACTTATTGGTATGCAAAGATGCCGCTACCCTGAAACTGCTGGAAGTTAGCGAAGGTATTAAACAAAAATACCAGCAACAGGCTCAGGCTACTTCCTCCTCATTTTTAGTTTCGGGCTTAAGCATAGCCAACCAATGCGATCTGAATTATAAAACCAGCAAAAACCAACGTTTACAGGTAGAACTGGCCCTCATTAAGCTTGGTCATATTCGCTCAGCGCTTAATTTATCGCATTCGGCCGCCTTTCAACCTGAAGGCTTAAAAAAAAAATCTGATCCAAAAGTAAATACGCCAGAAACTACTCAGAAACCAATCCAGAGTACACCCAAAGAATATCCTGATCCGGAGAAAACGGACAGTGTTATAACTGCCAATCAGGTTCAGGAAGCGCCTGTACAAGAAACGGAGCCTAAAGATACGCCGCCTCCGGTCCAACAGCCTGTAGCAGAAAAGCCCAAAGTAAGCATAGCCAAACCAAGCTTAATGGCGGGTTCTTCCTTAATTCCAAACCTGAACGATTTAACTTCGGCAACTAAACAAGAAGAAGAAAAGCCGGAGTTTTTATCCGGCGATAGCAAAAATCCTTTTTCGGCTGCCAGCATGCTGGAATTCTGGAATGAATATGCTAACCAGATGAAGCAAACTGGTAAAATTAACCTATTCACCCTGATGACGTCCAATGCGCCTTCGCTTCTGGATAATTTTCAGATAGAATTGATTATTGAAAATAAAATTCAGGAAGATTTATTGGTGCAGGAAAAAATAGATCTATTAAATTTTTTAAGGGTAAAACTTCAAAATTTCAGCGTAGATATTACCACTAAGCAAATAGAGCAAACCAATAAAAAGCGCCTATACACTTCTTCAGAGAAATACCAGCATATGGTAGAGAAAAATCCCAAATTGGAGGATTTCAGAAGGCGTTTTAACCTGGATCTCGACTAATTACAAGGCTTCTTTATCGCTTCCGGTCCCATTTGACTCTTTTTGGTCATTTTTTGGATAACCTTCTTCATCCAGATCACTTCGTTCGTCTTCGGGTGTCTTGGAAAGTTCTTCGTCAAAAGCGTTCACTTCGATAGCATTTTCGCCTGCTATACGCATGCCAAACTCATCCAGGCCATTTTCTACGGTAGACACTTCATATTCATCCATGGCCGTTGGGTTAGATTCATCATAATCAGAGTCAAAATCGCCACCGTTTTTTACCGCGGTATTATAAGGGTCTGGGTGATCATAGTCTTCATCTTCGGGGACTATATCATACTCAAAGCTGTTTTCCTCTTTGTTATAGGCCAGATCATTTGCCTCTTCCTCTTGTTGGTCTGAGTTCTCCAGATCCTCTTCTTCTTTAGGCTTATTGAGATTCAAAAATTTGGGCTTCTTCATAAAAATGAAAATTAATCAAATGTTCCCTTTAAAAACGGACATAGCCATCCTTTGGTTTTCATTTTCAAGATGAAAGAGTGGGTATCAGTGGATTTACATTCCCCGGCATATTTCAAATTTTATATCTTTGGAACTCGATATCAAAAAAATAAAAAACAATACCATATATGTCAGTACAAAAAATTAAAGTCGCCAATCCGGTAGTGGAGTTAGACGGGGATGAAATGACCCGCATTATTTGGGAATTTATTAAAGAAAAATTGATTTTTCCTTACCTGGAACTGGATATTAAATATTTTGACCTGGGAATAGAGTATCGTGATGCTACCAATGATCAGGTAACTATTGATGCCGCCAATGCCATTAAACAATATGGTGTAGGTATTAAATGTGCCACTATTACCCCTGATGAACAACGGGTAAAGGAGTTTAACCTGAAACAAATGTGGAAATCTCCTAATGGTACCATTCGTAATATCCTGGATGGAACGGTTTTCCGTGAACCTATTGTGATGAGCAATGTGCCTCGTTTGGTTCCTAATTGGACCGCTCCAATTTGCATTGGCCGTCATGCTTTCGGCGATCAGTATCGTGCTACTGATTTTGTAACCAAAGGAAAAGGAAAATTAACCATTACTTATACTCCGGAAGATGGCAGCGAGGTTCAATCCTATGAAGTATACAACTTTAAAGGTGATGGCGTAGCTCTGGCCATGTATAATACCGACGAAAGTATCCGCGGTTTTGCCCGTGCCTGCTTTAACCAGGCTTTAATGAAAAAATGGCCTTTATATTTATCTACCAAAAATACCATCCTGAAAAAGTATGATGGTCGTTTTAAAGATATTTTTGAAGAAATTTATGAGAACGAATTCAAAGCCGAGTTTGAAGCTAATCAATTAACCTACGAGCACCGCTTAATTGACGACATGGTGGCTTCTGCCTTGAAATGGCATGGTAACTTTGTATGGGCCTGCAAAAACTATGATGGCGACGTGCAATCTGATACCGTAGCTCAAGGTTTTGGTTCATTAGGATTAATGACTTCTACCCTGGTAACTCCGGATGGTAAAACCATGGAAGCGGAAGCTGCTCACGGTACTGTAACCCGTCACTACCGCGATCATCAGGCTGGAAAACCAACTTCAACTAACCCAATTGCTTCCATTTTTGCCTGGACCCGTGGTTTAGAGTTCCGTGGTATGCTGGATAACAACAAAGAGTTGATCAAATTCTGCAAAACCCTGGAAGAAGTTTGTATCGAAACCGTTGAAAGCGGCAAAATGACCAAAGACCTGGCAGTGAATATCCATGGTAGTAAAGTAAATCATGGCGAACATTATTTATATACCGAAGAATTCCTGGCAGCTATTGACGAGAATTTAAAAGCCAAACTGAGCAAATAAAGCCAGTTTTAATCTATAGAAAAACCGCCATTAACCGGCGGTTTTTTTTTGCTCCAAACTCTCTGTAATGCAATTCTAATTGGGCTAAATTTCACCAATAGCACAATTTCAAAAATATTGCAAATGGCTTGTAACCTCTTGCCAAAATATTTCGTCTTATTTAAATTATAATCAATAAAAATCAAATCATGAAAAAATTTTACCTTTTGATTTTATGTTTTTCATTAAGTCTGGCGGGATATGCCCAAACCACCATCTCGGCTAGAGTTATTGATGAAAAACAAAAACCAATGGATTATGCTACCGTACTTTTACATCAATCAGCCGACTCTGTGTTGGTTAAAACAGCATTAACCGATGCCAACGGAAAATTCAGTTTCCCGGGCATTAAAGCCGGCCAATATTCTATTACTATAAGCGTTCTGGGTTATAAAAAAGCATCGTTCCAGGTAAAAGCCCAGGCTAGTGCTCTAAATCTGCCTGATATCCAACTGACTCTGGATGCCACTATGCTGAAAGAAGCGACTGTTGTGGCTCGCAAAAGTTTCCTGGAGCAAAGAGGTGATAAACTGGTAGTAAACGTTAGCGGAAGCCCCATAGCTGCCGGTGCTACCGTTTTTGAAGTACTGCAAAAAGTTCCCGGTGTTATTGTATCCAACGATCAGATTACCCTGGTTGGCAAAGGCGCCCCCATCATTCTGATTGATGGCCGGGCCTCGCAATATACTGATGTATCGCAGGTATTGAAAGATATGAGTTCTGCCAATATCGACCGTATTGAGGTAATTGCCAACCCTGGCGCCAAATACGATGCTGCCGGCGGATCGGTTATTAATATTATTCTGATGCGAAATGCCAACCTGGGCACCAACGGGAATATTAGCCTGGCTTCGGGAATGAGCCCTTACAGCCGGAAAACAAACAGCATGCTCGACCGGAATTTTTACCGCCTTAGCCCCGGCATCAGCTTAAATCACCGGGCCGGAAAATTAAACGTGTATGGCGGTTATAATTATTTAAAAAGAAGCTATTACGATTACAGCGAATTTAGCCGCATCATTGACGTGCATAACTTTGTACAACAAAACTACACTCCTGGTGAAGCAGAGAGCCATAATTTCAGGTTAGGAGCTGATCTATACGCCGACAAAAAGAATACTTTCGGAGCAATTATCCGTGGTTTTGTGAGAGATGGTTCTGAGTCGGCCAGTAATGATACCGAACAGTTATTGGCCAATAATGGGCAATTAGTAAGTAGTTTTAATACCAGCAATAATACCCAGAGTAACCGAAACAATGTTACGGGAAATCTGAATTGGAAGCATCGTTTTGATAGCCTGGGAACCGATTTAAACGTTGACCTAGACTATTCTAAATTCAATATCAATAACTCCAGTCTGATTACCAACCGGTTGACCAACGGAAGCAGTTACAATAATAGCCAGATCATTGATAACCCTATCCAGTTTGGAGTTTTAAAAGTAGATTACAGTCATCCTTTTAATAAAAATACCACTTTAGAAGCCGGAGCGAAATCCAGCGTCGCTACCATCAATAACTATTTAACTTACCAGCGCAATGGAGTTACCGATAATAACCGCAGCACCGATTTCTTATATACCGAAAACATTAATGCAGCCTATGCATCCATAGAGCATAAAATGGATAAATGGGATTTTAAAGCCGGTTTACGCGGCGAACAAACCCTGGCTACCGGAAAAGAAAAAGGACAGCAAGTGTTAAACCGAAATTACTGGCAGCTTTTCCCTTCGTTGTTTATTACGCGGGAAGTGAACTCCAAACTCTCTACGGTTTTGCAATATAGTCGCCGGGTTAACCGGCCTAGTTTCCAACAGCAAAATCCGTTTATTCAATACCTGGATTCGTTGACCTATACCCGCGGAAATCCTTTATTAAGACCGGAAACTGCCGATCAGTACAAAGTGTCCTTGAATTACCAAAATCAACCGTTCTTTTCATTGAGCTATAATCAAAAGCATGATGTGATTTTTGACCATGCTCCACGCCAGGAAGGAAACCTGACTTATACCACTTCCGAGAACCTGGCCAGCTTTGAAAATTTTGCAGCCGAATTAAACTTCCCCATTCAGTTTGGAAAGAAAATTAGCGGCTATGGCGGTAATCAGTTCATTTACAACCACTACAAAGCCGATTATCTGGGCGGACGGTTTGACCGGGGCAAATGGAACTGGCTGGCCTACTGGCAAGTATCCTACAAACCTGCCGATACCTGGAATATGGAAGTTTCCGGATATTACATGACCCGCTTTTTGAATGAATTTCTTATTCTGAATCAGCGGGGAGGCCTGAACCTGGCCATCCAAAAATCATTCATGGATAAGAGAGCCCGCATCAGCCTGAACGCATATGACCTGCTGCATTCTGACCAAACCAATGCTTCTATCATCTATCAGGAAATCAACACGGTTTTCCATCAACACTTTGATTCCAGAAACATGCGCCTGACTTTCAGTTATTCTTTTGGAAACCAGAAATTAAAAGCTGCCCGCAACCGCAGCACCGGTTCTGAAGATGAAGCCAACCGGGTGAAAAATTAATAG
>DASQIU010000024.1:0-3512 GCA_035631395.1 Daejeonella sp.
GTAACAAAATGTACGCCTCCCTGATCTTTTACAGAATACGCGAAAGCCATACTTTCAAGATAGAAAATTGAATTGAAAGATAGAAACCGGATTACAAATCCTATGATACGGCTTCTGAATTACAAATACAGAAGAGCTAGAGCTATCAATAGCTGAAAAATATGGTTTAAACAATGAACTATTGATTTTGGTCCATATCAATTTTAATCGCTCAAGATTGCATTTGACCTTGCGAAATGGTATTTGAAAAATGAGCACCGGTTTGGCAATCTAAACCCGATTAATTGGAAAACCCGCAATGTAGCCCGACACAGGAGGGCGACATGAGGATTTGGAACGGAAAGCGGGACTAGCGGTTGAGAGGAGCCGGGTATTTGCTTTTCTAAAGAGCTATTAGCCAATAGTTAAAAGCAGGAATTCTTTCAGCACCAGGGCATCATTATGCTCTTCATCTTTAGCTCCGTAAACTAAGGTTATTGGGCCCTGGCTGATGTGTTTTTGGAGCAGTGAAACCTGTTCCTGATTTTGATGGAGTTCCTGCTGGTACCGTTTTTTAAATTCTTCCCATTTAGCGGGATCTTGGTTAAACCATTTGCGCAGGGAGGTGCTGGGTGCAATGTCTTTAAGCCATAAATCTACAGCGGCTTTTTCTTTAGTTAAACCCCGGGGCCAGAGGCGGTCTACCAGAATCCGCATGCCATCTTCTTTTTCCACAGGATCATATACTCTTTTGATTTTAGGTTTCATGATAAGTAAAATACGAATTACACGATGTAGGCAAATTTTTACGATTGTTGATTCATAAGCTAAGAACGAGGGACGGCAGACGGCGGACGAAAAACGATAACTAAAATCAGTAGCCCGGGAATTCTTCGGTACGAATATTATCATCATCTACACCGGCTTCATTTAGCGTTTTTCTGACTGAAGCGACCATAGCCGCCGGACCGGAGAGGTAATAGATAGGTTTTGTTAAATCTTCTAAATATTTTTCCAGCAATTCTTTGGTAAAGAATCCGGTATGACCCTCCCATTTTTGGGTGGAGTTTTCCATTTCGGTCATAGAGGGAATGAATGTGAAATTTTCCCTTGCTTCATGAATGGCCTTTAGTTCTTCTAAAAAAGCGGCATCTGCCGGGGTTTTGTTGGCGTAAAAAAGGAAAATCTGATGCAAAGCCTTATCATGCGCAGCCTGTAGAATAATGCTTCTGGCCGGAGTAATGCCAATACCACCGGTTAAAAATACGGCGGGAATCTGGGTGTTATTATGGAGGGTGAAAGAGCCAAAAGGCGCTTCAAAATTAATTTCGGTGCCCATTTCCATGGCTTTCATTTCCCGCTTAAAAGCCGTATCACGCATTCGCGTGGTTAGCATGATGTAATCTTCATAAGGCGCACAGGATAATGT
Source organism: Daejeonella sp. (assembly GCA_035631395.1). GTDB lineage: Bacteria > Bacteroidota > Bacteroidia > Sphingobacteriales > Sphingobacteriaceae > Daejeonella. The sequence continues at coordinate 1,409 of DASQIU010000024.1, forward strand.
AAAAGCCCGGGTGTTTCCCTCTTCATCAGTTTGAGATGGATTAATAAGGGTGAAATCGGCAGACTGGCCCGCTTTGAACACAAATCCTTCGGGTTTTTCAAAATGGAAAGCCATGGTTCCGGCTGCTATTTCCTCCTTGCTAATGAGTTTGATTTTATATTTCACAGTTCAGAAGTCAAAAGGGTTAAAAGGAGAGTATTAAATACAATAATGTAGAATTTTTGTTAGGGAATTTCTGTTAAAACTTGGGAACATTTAAAGTTGTTTATAAGACAAGGAAATTGTTTACCATAAAAAAACTTAATCATGCGCACCTTATTAAGAGTTACTATGGATGTGGAAGCATCAAACAAGGCCGTTTCAGATGGCTCTCTTCCAAAAGTTATTCAATCTACTATGGATAAACTTAAACCGGAGGCTTGTTACTTTCTTTCATCAGAAGGTTGCAGATCCTGCCTGATGGTATTTGATATGAAAGATCCATCTGAAATACCAGGAATTGCCGAACCTTTCTTCCTGGGTTTTAAGGCCAAGGTGGATTTTACCCCGGTGATGAATGCCGAAGATTTGAAAAAGGGCTTAGCGAACCGATAGGAAAGAGTATGTTTTCACACAGAGGGCGCAGAAGTTTTAAATAGTCTGAGCGTAATTTTTGTGATGGATTGAGTGAACAGATGTGAATCAGGGATTAAAGGTATGGATGGATTACACTGATTTTGCGGGTAGCATTAATCCGATGGATGGATTACACTGATTTGGCTAGCAACATTAATCCGCGTAATCTTTTAATCCTATAAATCCGTGATTCAGATTGATTTTTTTCTGAATCACCGATTGAACCGATGGATGGATTACACTGATTTGGCTAGCAACATTAATCCGCGTAATCTTTTAATCCTATAAATCCGTGATTCAGATTGATTTTTTTTCTGAATCACCGATTGAACCGATTGATGGATTACATTGATTTGCGAGTGGTATTAGTCCGCGTAATCTTTTAATCTTAAAAATCCGTGATTCAGATTACATTCTCCATATATTTATAGCCGCTGCCTGTGTTCAGGAGCACAACGCGTTCATGGCCTTGTAATTTGTTATCGGCTTTTAACTGGATCATGGCTTTCCATACGGCGGCGCCTTCCGGACATAGTAAAATTCCTTCTTTTTGTGCCAGCTCATGTACTCCGTCAATAATGTCCTGTTCGCTTACAGCAATGGCCATTCCGTTGGATTCTTTTAATACCTGCATCATTAAATCAAGGCCAAAAGGGTAGGGAACAGCCAATCCGTTAGCTAAAGAGGCTTTTGGTCCGGTATAGGTATTGGTTTGGCCTATACTATCATGATAAGCTTTTACCACTGGCTGGCAATTTTCTGTCTGAACGGCAATCATGCGAGGCATGGGGCCCGTAATCCAACCCATTGCTTTCATTTCTGCAAAAGCCTTCCAGATGCCGATTAAACCAGTGCCGCCACCGGCCGGATAAATGACCACATCGGGTAATTCCCAGTCAAATTGTTCGGCAATTTCATAGCCCATGGTTTTTTTACCTTCAATCCGATAAGGTTCTTTTAGGGTTGAGATATCAAAAGCTCCGGTAGATTTACTGATCTCGGCGGCTTTTTTACCACATTCATTGATCAGTCCGTCAATTAAAATAACCTCGGCGCCATGCAATTTGCATTCATCCACAAATATTTTTGGAGTCCAGGCCGGCATAATAACGGTAGCAGGCATGCCTGCCTTGGCGCAATATGCGCTTAAGGCCCCGCCGGCATTTCCGGCCGTGGGAATGATGCAGGATGTAGCGCCCAGTTCTTTGGCTTTGGATATGGCCATGGCAATTCCTCTGGCTTTAAAGGAACCGGTTGGATTATAGGATTCATCTTTTAAGTAAACATTACTCAATCCGTATTCAGCCGCGGTTTTGCTAATTGGAGTTAAAGGCGTAAATCCTTCTCCCAGGCTCACCTTGTTTTTCTCGTCCAGAAGCGGGAGCACCTCGCGGTAGCGCCACATATCCGTTGGCCGGTTTTTTAGAACTTCCTTTGAGAAATTTGCTTCCAGATCATAATTAACCAGCAAGGGCTTGTTGCAACAGGT
>DASQIU010000025.1:0-32419 GCA_035631395.1 Daejeonella sp.
ATTCTAGAGGAATTTCGGCCATCGTGGTAGAAAAAGGCACCCCCGGTTTCACTCATGGAAAAAAGGAAAACAAGTTGGGGATGCGGGCCTCAGAAACCACCGAATTGATTTTTGATAACTGCCGGGTTCCTAAAGAAAATCTGCTGGGCAAAGAAGGCGAGGGTTTTAGGCAAGCCATGTATGTTTTAGATGGCGGACGTATTTCTATCGCTGCTTTAGCCTTAGGAATTGCCAAAGGCGCTTTCCAGGCATCTGTGGCTTATTCTAAAGAACGCCATCAATTTGGGCAACCTATTGCCAGTTTTCAGGGAATTTCTTTTAAACTGGCTGATATGGCAACCGAAATAGAAGCCGCCGAATTACTGATTCAGCAGGCCGCCGATTTAAAAAACCGGGGGCAAAAGGTGACCAAAGAATCGGCTATGGCCAAATACTATGCCTCTGAAGTTTGCGTAAGAGCTGCTACCGAAGCCGTTCAGATTTTTGGTGGCTACGGCTATACCAAAGATTTTCCGGTTGAAAAATACTACCGCGATTCTAAATTATGCACCATTGGCGAAGGAACCTCGGAAATACAAAAATTGGTTATTTCCAGAGAAGTACTTAAATAAGAAAAACAAATCTACCTAAGGAATGAAAAAGCGGCCGGAAAAACTTCCGGACCGCTTTTTTTATATTTCTGGGATAACTTAAATGCTTTGCTATAACATTGGAAATGACTTACAGGGCATATGTTTTTCCAGGTAAAATATTAGGGTAAGAATTGCCGACAAACAATTTTTCAGCCGCTTTGTTATGGATGATGCGCAATAAATGAGATTTACTCTTTGATTGATAAGATTTTATTATCTTTGCGCTCCTAAAAAAACGAGAGGGGGTATATTTTAAAATGATTATCATCAATGTAAAAGACGGCGAATCTTTAGATAAAGCACTTAAGCGCTTTAAAAAGAAATTCGAAAAAACCGGTGTATTGAGAGAACTTCGTAGTCGCCAGGCTTATGAAAAGAAATCTGTTACCCATAGAGCTCTTGTTAAAAAAGCTATTTACAAACAAGGATTAAATCAGGAAACTGTTTAATTCCTTATTTAACTGTATAGAATCTGAAACTATTTGTATATTCACTGCAAGTGATGTGCAAATAGTTTTTGATGTTTATAGAGCGCTTTATAAAATACCTGCAATTTGAAAAACGGTTTTCCCCACACACCGTTTTAGCCTACCAGAAAGATCTTCAGCAGTTCTCCGGTTTTCTTGAACAAAGGGAATTGAATTTTACAGCGGCCGATCATACACATATCAAGTCCTGGCTGGTGGAGCTTTTGGACAAGGGCGCAGATGCCAAAACAGTTAATAGAAAAGCGTCTAGTTTAAGAACCTTTTATCGTTTCTTACTTCAGCAGCAAGTATTGGTTAAAAATCCGATGCTGCAAGTACAGTCTTTAAAAACATCCAAACGCCTGCCTGTAGTTATGGAAGAGCAGAATATGGATGCTTTGTTGGATAGCGAAACCGCATTTGAATCAAATTTTGCCGGATTACGGGACCGCCTGGTTCTGGAAATACTTTATGGAACCGGAGTACGCTGCTCTGAATTGGTTAATTTGAAAGAAACCGATATAGACTCTTTTAATCAGCAACTAAAAGTATTAGGTAAACGTAATAAGGAACGTATTATTCCTATTAATAAATCCCTGATGAAACTGATAGAGGAATATATGTTAGCAAAAAAAGGTAAGGGAGTTGATAACAAATCTTCGGCTCTTATCGTTACCAATGAAGGTAAGTCAGCTTATCCAAAATTTATCTATCGTATAGTGAAATCTTATTTATCCACAATATCAACTAGCGATAAAAGAAGCCCACACGTTTTAAGGCATACTTTTGCTACCAGTCTGTTAAATCATGGCGCAGAACTCAACGCTATCAAGGAACTTTTGGGCCATGCCAGTCTGGCGGCTACCCAGATATACACCCATAATTCTGTAGAAAGATTAAAAACAATTTATAAACAAGCCCATCCAAAGGGCTAAAAAAGGAGGAACCATGAAAATCCGAGTACAGTCCATTCATTTTACAGCAGATTCTAAGCTGTTAGATTTTATTCAAAGAAAAGCGGATAAACTGGATCAGTTTTTTGATCAGATTTTAAGTGCAGAGGTATATCTTAGACTAGAGAATACGGAAGACGAAGAAAATAAAATAACGGAAATTAAATTGCTAATACCTGGAACTGAGTTGTTTGCTAAAGAACAGTGTAAAACTTTTGAAGAAGCTACCGATCTGGCAGTAGAATCACTGCGCCGTCAGATTGGAAAGCATAAAGAAAAAATACGCTCCAGATTAAGTAATTTCAAGGGAATGGCTTCAACGGGTGAAATTGTACAGGAGTAAAAACCTTCTGTTGATTGGCTTGAAAAAATGAAAATTCGGCGACTAGAATAAGTCGCCGAATTTTTTTTCTAAAAAATTTTGTTCAAATCTTATTTTTTGTAGATTTGCAGTCCCTTACGGAAAGGACGCCATTAGCGCCTGGTAAGGAAAGTTCTTTAACGAATTGTTTTTAATAATATAGCAAAATAAGCCTCCTTAGCTCAGCTGGTAGAGCAACTGACTTGTAATCAGTAGGTCATTGGTTCGATCCCGATAGGAGGCTCATTGCTGGGGGGATTCCAGAGCGGTCAAATGGGACGGACTGTAAATCCGTTACTTCGGTTTCGAAGGTTCGAATCCTTCTCCCCCCACCAAAAAATATCAGTAGAACCTATTACTGATTGGCTAAATTAAAAGCGGAAGTAGCTCAGTTGGTAGAGCGATAGCCTTCCAAGCTATAGGTCGCGAGTTCGAACCTCGTCTTCCGCTCTCGTTGAGTTAGTGTGCAGTAATTGAAATTTGGTTTTGATGAAACTGAATCAGATTAGCTGTTATGGCATTGACGATAAAAAAGCCGATGTAGCTCAGCGGTAGAGCACTTCCTTGGTAAGGAAGAGGTCATGGGTTCAAGTCCCATCATTGGCTCAAAAAATGTAAATTTTTTCAAACAACAATAAAATTAACCTACTAATTAGTATACAAAATGGCAAAAGAAAAATTTGACCGCAGTAAACCGCACTTAAACATCGGTACAATCGGTCACGTTGACCACGGTAAAACTACCCTGACTGCGGCTATTACTAAAGTTTTAGCTGACGCAGGTTTATCTGAAGCACGTTCATTCGACTCTATTGACTCAGCTCCTGAGGAAAAAGAAAGAGGTATTACCATTAATACATCTCACGTTGAGTATTCAACCGCTAACCGTCACTATGCACACGTTGACTGTCCAGGTCACGCGGATTACGTGAAAAACATGGTTACTGGTGCTGCTCAAATGGATGGTGCTATCTTGGTAGTAGCTTCTACTGACGGTCCAATGCCGCAAACTCGTGAGCACATCTTATTAGCTCGTCAGGTTGGTGTACCCGCTTTGGTTGTTTTCATGAACAAAGTGGATATGGTTGATGATCCTGAATTATTAGACTTAGTTGAAATGGAAGTTCGTGAATTATTATCATTCTACGAATTCCCAGGTGATGATATCCCAGTTATCCGTGGTTCTGCATTAGGTGGATTAAACGGAGACGCTAAATGGGTGGAAAAAATCATGGAATTAATGGCTGCTGTTGACGCTTACATTCCAATTCCTCCACGTTTAACTGAATTACCTTTCTTAATGCCTGTTGAGGACGTATTCTCAATCACTGGTCGTGGTACTGTTGCTACTGGTCGTATTGAGCGTGGTGTAATCAACTCTGGAGATCCTGTAGAGATCTTAGGTATGGGTGCTGAGAACTTGAAATCAACCGTAACTGGTGTTGAGATGTTCCGTAAAATATTAGATTACGGTGAAGCTGGAGATAACGTAGGTTTATTATTACGTGGTATTGAGAAAACTGATATCCGTCGTGGTATGGTTATCTGCAAACCAGGTTCTGTAACTCCTCATACTGATTTCCAAGCTGAGATCTACGTATTATCAAAAGCAGAAGGTGGACGTCACACTCCATTCTTTAACAAATATCGTCCGCAATTCTATTTCCGTACTACAGACGTAACTGGTGAGATTTCATTAGCTGAAGGTGTAGAAATGGTTATGCCTGGTGATAACGTTACCATCACTGTAAAGTTGATTAACGCTATCGCGATGGAAAAAGGTCTGCGTTTCGCTATCCGTGAAGGTGGTAGAACTGTAGGTGCCGGACAGGTAACTGAAATTTTAAAATAATAAAATTTCAAAAATAAAGGTTAATTGGATAACATAAGTCTGCCATTGTGTGGACTTATGTTTTCTTACTAACAGCAGCTTAGGAAGAAATATTCTTCATTAAGCACAATAAAAATACACGGGCATAGTTCAATGGTAGAATAGAGGTCTCCAAAACCTTTGATCAGGGTTCGAATCCTTGTGCCCGTGCTTACGCTAATTATAACATGGCTAACGTATTAGAGTTTTTAAAAGAGTCATATGTAGAAATGACCGAAAAAGTTTCCTGGCCAACCTGGTCAGAGTTGCAAAATTCGGCAGTATTGGTATTAATAGCATCAATCATCATATCCCTGCTAATTTTAGGAATGGATGAAACGGCTGGTAATGCCTTAAAAATGTTTTACAAATCTCTGGCATAAGTAGCAGCACGATGAGCGAATTAAAATGGTATGTGGTAAGAGCTGTTAGCGGGAAAGAAAAAAAGGTTAAGCAATATCTGGAAGCAGAGATTAACCGTTTAGCTATTTCTCATCTAATTCCTCAGGTATTAATTCCTATGGAAAAATACTACCAGATGCGTGATGGTAAAAAAATCGCTAAAGAGCGGAATTTTTATCCGGGTTACGTATTAATTGAGGCCGCTTTAGACGGAGAGCTGGAACATGTTATCAAAAATATTAATAGCGTAATTGGATTCTTGGGTGATAAAGCAGGTAATGCAGTTCCCATGCGTCCGGCCGAGGTAAACCGTATATTAGGTAAAGTTGATGAGATGACCGTTCAGGGCGAATCCATCAATGTACCTTACTTTGTAGGTGAAAACGTCAAAGTGATGGATGGTCCGTTTAACGGGTTTACCGGAGTTATTGAAGAAATTAACGAAGAGAAGAAGAAGCTTAAGGTAATGGTTAAAATCTTTGGCAGAAGGACACCACTTGAGTTAAATTATATGCAAGTAGAAAAAGAATAGATCATTTGTAACTCAAATGATCTTTACTGTTTCTGCACAAGAATCTTAAATGTTACATAGCTTCCACTTATAACATTGAGTAATAAATAAATTAGGAAAATGGCAAAAGAAGTCGGTGCGTTAGTAAAATTACAAATCAAAGGCGGCGCTGCTAATCCATCACCTCCGGTAGGTCCTGCATTGGGAGCCAAAGGGGTGAACATTATGGAGTTCTGTAAGCAGTTCAATGCCCGTACCCAGGATCGCCCTGGTAAAGTGCTTCCTGTTGTAATCACTGTCTATGTAGATAAGTCATTTGATTTTATCATTAAAACTCCTCCGGTTGCTATCCAGTTAATGGAAGCTACAGGTTTAAAAGGAGGCTCGGCCGAACCTAACCGTAAAAAAGTTGCCAGTGTAAACTGGGATCAGGTTGAAGCTATTGCTAATGATAAAATGACCGACTTAAATGCATTTACTCTAGAGTCAGCCATGAAAATGGTTGCTGGTACAGCACGTAGTATGGGAATTACCGTAAGCGGTAATGCTCCCTGGAACAATTAATTAACACAAATCAGTTTTAAGAAGTGGCTAGATTAACAAAAAATCAAAAGAAGGCACATTCCAAAATTGAGGAGGGCAAAGCGTATACTCTAAACCAGGCTTCGGCATTGGTTAAAGAGATAACAACTACCAAATTTGATGCTTCAGTTGACCTGGATGTACGCTTAGGCGTAGATCCGCGTAAAGCGAACCAAATGGTACGTGGCATTGCTACTCTTCCTCATGGAACCGGTAAAACTGTACGCGTTTTAGTTTTATGTACTCCTGATAAGGAAGAAGAAGCTAAAGCTGCAGGTGCAGATTACGTAGGTTTGGATGAATATATTGCCAAAATTGAGGGTGGATGGACTGACGTTGATATCATTATTACCATGCCTAGTGTGATGGCAAAAGTAGGTAAGTTGGGCCGTATCTTAGGTCCACGTAACCTGATGCCTAACCCTAAATCTGGTACTGTAACCACTGAAGTTGGTAAAGCAGTAACGGATGTAAAAGGTGGTAAAATTGACTTCAAAGTTGATAAAACCGGTATCATTCATGCCTCCATCGGAAAAGTGTCATTTGATGCTGAAAAAATTTATGAGAACGCTCTGGAAGTAATTCAGGTTATCTCTAAATTGAAACCATCGGCTGCAAAGGGAACTTATTTTAAAAGCATTCACATGTCTTCTACAATGAGTCCTGGAATTGAAATTGAAACTAAATCAGTAGCAGGAATCTAATTATGAGAAAAGAAGAAAAACAAGATGTGGTTCTTGCTTTGACGGAACAGATTCAAGAATATGGTAATTTTTATATTACTGACACTGCTAATCTGACTGTTGCAAAAGTAAATGCCATACGCCGGAAGTGTTTTGAAAATGATATTAAAATACAGGTAGCTAAAAATACCCTTATCAGAAAGGCTATGGAAGCCGCTGGTGGAGATTATAGCGATATCTATGATGTACTGAAAGGTTCATCATCTATCATGTTCTCTAAAACAGCTAATGCTCCTGCTAAGTTGATTAAACAACTTAGAAAAGGAGGTGATAAGCCGGTATTAAAAGCAGCCTATATTGACTCCGCCGTGTTTATCGGTGATAACCAATTAGACGCCTTAGTAAATCTGAAATCTAAGGAAGAATTGGTGGGAGATATCATTGGCTTACTGCAATCTCCAGCTAAGAATGTTATTTCAGGCTTACAGTCTGGTGGTAACAAACTGGCAGGAATCGTAAAAACATTACAAGAAAGAGGTTAACGAACACCTGAAGTTCGATTTGAATTATTCACAAGTATTGAAATTTTAAATTAAAATAAAATGGCAGATTTAAAAGCGTTTGCTGAACAATTAGTAAACTTAACCGTAAAAGAAGTTAACGAGTTAGCTCAGATCTTAAAAGATGAATATGGTATTGAACCTGCTGCGGCGGCGGTTGTAGCTGCTCCAGCTGCTGGTGGCGATGCTCCTGCAGCTGCTGCTGAGCAAACTGCTTTCGATGTTATCTTGAAAGAAGCCGGTGGTGCTAAATTAGCAGTTGTTAAATTAGTGAAAGACTTAACTGGTTTAGGTTTGAAAGAAGCTAAAGATTTAGTGGATGGCGCACCAAAAGAAGTTAAAACTGGTGTTGACAAATCAGAAGCTGAAAGCTTGAAAAAACAATTAGAAGAAGCAGGAGCTGTAGTTGAAATTAAGTAATTTCTTCTTCTATAAGAAACCAATGGCCTTAGACTCCGATTTTCATCGGGGTCTATTGCCGTTTGTATAAAGCCCATTTGTCTGACAGGCAATTCCGGCGGCTGAAGTCCGGATGAACATGTCGCAGTTTATTTTTTAAACTAAAATCCTCATTCCCTTGGCAAACAATATTAAGCACAACGAAAGAGTAAATTTTGCTACTAGCAAACATGTGTTGGATTATCCGGACTTTCTGGACGTGCAGTTGCAATCTTTCAAGGAATTTTTCCAATTAGAAACCACTTCAGATAACCGCCACCAGGAAGGGTTATTTAAAGTGTTCTCTGAAAACTTCCCGATCTCTGATTCCAGAAACATCTTCGTATTAGAGTTTCTTGATTATTTCATTGATCCTCCGCGTTACGATATACAGGAATGTATTGAACGTGGGTTAACCTATAGCGTTCCTCTCAAGGCCAAGCTTCGCTTATCCTGTAACGATGAAGAACACGAAGATTTCGAAACCATAGTTCAGGACGTGTACCTGGGAACCATCCCTTACATGACTCCTAAAGGAACTTTTGTGATTAATGGCGCCGAAAGGGTTATTGTATCCCAATTACATCGTTCCCCAGGTGTATTTTTTGGCCAGAGCCGCCACACCAACGGAACAAAATTATATTCAGCCCGTGTGATCCCGTTCAAAGGATCATGGATTGAATTTGCGACAGACGTGAATAACGTGATGTACGCATACATCGACCGGAAGAAAAAATTCCCTGTAACCACACTTTTACGTGCTATCGGCTATTCAGATGATAAGGACATCCTGGAGTTATTTGAATTGGCAGATGAAGTTAAAGTAAGTAAATCTGGCTTAAAGAAATTTGTTGGTCGTAAACTGGCCGCCAGAGTGTTGCGGAAATGGGTAGAAGATTTCGTAGATGAAGATACGGGAGAAGTGGTTTCTATTGATCGGAATGAGATCATTATGGAACGCGAAACCGTTTTACAGGATGAACACATCGATATGATCATTGATGCTGGCGTGAAATCCATTATCTTAACTAAAGATGATGCCAGCAACAGCGGTGATTATACCATTATATATAATACCTTACAAAAGGATACCTCAAACTCTGAAAAAGAAGCGGTAGAGCATATCTATCGTCAGTTGCGTAACGCTGAACCACCAGATGAAGAAACTGCACGTGGTATCATTGATCGCTTATTCTTTTCAGATAAAAGATATGATTTGGGAGATGTTGGTCGTTACCGCATCAACCGTAAATTGCAATTAGATACTCCGGATGCTACTAAAGTATTGACCAAGCAGGATATTATTGCCATTGTGAAGTATTTGATCAAATTGATCAATTCTAAAGCAGAGGTGGATGATATCGATCACTTGTCAAATCGTCGGGTACGTACCGTAGGCGAGCAGTTATATGCTCAATTTGGTGTTGGATTGGCCCGTATGGCCCGTACCATTCGTGAACGGATGAACATCCGCGATAACGAGGTATTTACTCCAACTGACTTGATCAACGCCCGGACGCTTTCATCGGTAATCAACTCGTTCTTCGGAACCAACCAGTTATCACAGTTCATGGATCAAACCAACCCATTGGCTGAGATCACGCACAAGCGTCGTCTGTCAGCTTTAGGGCCAGGTGGTCTGTCTCGTGAGCGTGCAGGTTTCGAGGTTCGTGACGTACACTATACCCATTATGGTCGTTTGTGTACCATTGAAACTCCAGAGGGGCCAAACATCGGTTTGATTTCTTCTCTTTGCGTTCACGCCAAGATCAATAACCTGGGATTCATTGAAACCCCTTACCGTAAAGTTGATAACGGGCGTGTAGTTGTTGAAGAACCTGTTATCTACTTGTCTGCTGAAGATGAAGAAGGAAAAACCATCGGACAGGCTAATGCCGTTTATGATGATAAAGGTAACTTTAAAACTCCAAGCGTTAAAGCTCGTTACGAGGGCGACTTCCCGGTAATTGAACCAACCAAGTTGGATTTGATGGATATTGCTCCTAACCAGATCACCTCTATTGCCGCATCATTAATTCCATTCCTGGAGCATGATGACGCCAACCGTGCTTTGATGGGATCAAACATGCAACGCCAGGCGGTACCTTTATTGCGTCCGGAAGCTCCAATTGTGGGTACCGGTTTGGAAGGCCGCGTAGCCCGCGACTCACGCACCCTGATCAATGCCGAAGGCAATGGGGTAGTGGAGTATGTGGATGCTAATGAAATCAAAATCCGTTACGAGCGCAATGAAGATGATATACTGGTATCTTTTGATGGCGAAGTGAAATCTTATCGCCTGATTAAATTCAAGAAAACCAACCAAAGTACTTGTATCAACTTGAAACCGATTGTTAAAAAAGGACAAAAAGTTCAAAAAGGTCAGGTTCTTTGCGAAGGATATGCAACTCAGGATGGTGAATTAGCTCTGGGAAGAAACCTGAAAGTGGCTTTCATGCCTTGGCAAGGTTTCAACTTCGAGGATGCGATTGTAATTTCTGAGCGTGTAGTGTCTCAAGATATCTTCACCTCTTTACATATCGAAGAGTTTGAATTAGAGGTTCGTGATACCAAACGTGGAGAAGAGGAGTTAACACCAGATATTCCTAACGTTTCTGAAGAAGCTACTAAAGATTTGGACGAAAACGGAATTATCCGCATTGGCGCAGAAGTGAAAGAAGGAGATATCCTGATTGGTAAAATTACTCCAAAAGGAGAGTCTGATCCTTCACCTGAAGAAAAATTATTACGGGCTATTTTTGGTGACAAAGCAGGCGACGTAAAAGACGCATCTTTAAAAACTCCTCCATCTATTCATGGGGTTGTTATTGATACCAAATTATTCTCTCGTGCTAAGAAAACTTCTAAAGCTGAAGAAAAAGCGGCTCTTGAGAAATTAGATGCCCATCACAATAAAGCAATTAAAGAATTAAAAGAGTCTTTAATTGAAAAGCTGTTTACCATTGTTAATGGTAAAACCTCACAAGGTGTGTACAATGTGTACAAAGAACTGTTGGTAGCTAAAGGAGTTAAATTTACTCAGAAGGTATTGGTAGAACTGGAGTACGCTAACGTAAATCCAACTAAATGGACTACCGATGAGGATAAAAATGAGCTGATTAAATTAACGCTTCACAATTATAATATTAAGCTTAATGAAGAACTGGGCGCTTACAAGCGTGATAAGTTTGCCATTAGCGTAGGTGATGAGTTGCCATCAGGCATTGTACAGATGGCTAAAGTTTACATTGCTAAGAAACGTAAGCTGAAAGTAGGTGATAAAATGGCCGGTCGTCACGGTAATAAAGGTATTGTTGCCCGTATTGTACGTGATGAAGATATGCCTTTCCTGGAAGATGGAACACCAGTGGATATCGTTTTAAACCCGCTGGGAGTACCTTCGCGGATGAACCTGGGCCAGATCTACGAAACCGTTTTAGGTTGGGCTGGAAAAGAGCTGGGCGTAAAATTTGCCACTCCTATTTTTGATGGTGCAAGCCATGATGAAGTAGAAGGATGGGTTTCAAAAGCAGGTATTCCAGCTTCTGGAAGAACCTATTTATACAATGGTTTAACCGGAGATCGCTTTGATCAACAAACCACCGTAGGTATTATTTATATGCTTAAGTTAGGCCACATGGTGGATGATAAGATGCACGCCCGTTCTATCGGACCGTACTCTTTAATTACCCAGCAGCCATTAGGTGGTAAGGCACAGTTCGGTGGTCAGCGTTTTGGTGAGATGGAGGTTTGGGCATTAGAGGCATTTGGTGCATCTAATATTCTTCAGGAAATCTTAACCGTGAAATCTGATGACGTGGTAGGACGTGCTAAAACCTACGAAGCGATTGTTAAAGGTGAAAACTTGCCAACGCCTTCTGTTCCTGAATCATTCAACGTATTGGTTCACGAGTTAAGAGGTTTAGGTTTAGATATCACACTAGATTAAGTTGTAAGTTATGAGTTGTAGGTTATAAGGTTCACTTATTTCCTACAACTTACAGCATATAACATTCAACTAAAAAAGAGCTATGTCTTACAAAAAGGATAATAAAATCAAAAGTAACTTCACTTCCATTACCATTAGCCTGGCATCTCCGGAATCAATTCTGGAGCGCTCAAGCGGGGAAGTGTTAAAACCAGAAACTATCAACTACCGGACTTACAAGCCCGAGCGTGATGGCTTATTCTGCGAACGTATTTTCGGTCCGGTTAAGGACTATGAATGTCATTGCGGTAAATATAAGCGTATCCGTTACAAAGGGATTGTTTGTGACCGTTGCGGGGTAGAAGTAACTGAGAAAAAAGTACGCCGTGAGCGTATGGGACACATCAATCTGGTGGTTCCTGTAGCTCATATCTGGTACTTCCGCTCATTACCTAATAAGATCGGTTATTTGTTGGGTTTACCTACCAAAAGATTAGACCTGATCATTTACTATGAGCGTTATGTAGTTATCCAAGCAGGTATTAAAGAAGCTGATGGAATCCAGAAAATGGATTTCCTGACGGAAGAGGAATACCTGGATATTCTGGATACTTTACCAAAAGAAAATCAATATTTAGACGATAAAGATCCGCAGAAATTCATCGCCAAAATGGGTGCTGAAGCATTGCAGGATTTATTAAGCCGTTTAGACCTGGATCAGCAATCTTACGATCTGCGTCACCAGGCTGCCAATGAAACTTCTCAGCAACGTAAAAACGAGGCTTTGAAACGCCTTCAGGTTGTTGAGGCTTTCCGTGGTGCTAATACTCGCATAGAGAATAACCCAGAGTGGATGATTGTAAAAATCGTTCCGGTTATTCCGCCAGAATTGCGTCCGTTGGTACCATTGGAAGGTGGTCGGTTCGCTACTTCAGATTTGAATGATTTGTATCGCCGGGTAATTATCCGTAACAATCGTTTAAAACGCTTAATCGAGATCAAAGCTCCGGAAGTTATTTTACGTAATGAGAAAAGGATGTTACAGGAAGCTGTAGATTCCTTATTCGATAACTCACGTAAAGTAAATGCCGTGAAAACGGAAGGTAACCGTGCCCTAAAATCCTTGTCAGATATCCTGAAAGGAAAACAAGGACGTTTCCGTCAGAACTTACTGGGTAAACGTGTGGATTACTCTGCCCGTTCGGTAATTGTGGTTGGACCAAACCTGAAATTACATGAGTGCGGTTTACCTAAAGATATGGCTGCCGAGCTGTTTAAACCATTCATCATTCGTAAAATGATTGAAAGGGGAGTGGTTAAAACGGTAAAATCAGCTAAAAAGATTGTTGATAGAAAAGATCCTTTAGTTTGGGATATTCTGGAGAATGTGTTAAAAGGACATCCGGTATTATTAAACCGTGCTCCTACGCTTCACCGTTTAGGTATCCAGGCTTTCCAGCCTAAACTGGTAGAAGGTAAAGCTATCCAATTACACCCATTAGTGTGTACAGCGTTCAACGCCGACTTTGACGGTGACCAGATGGCGGTGCATTTACCTTTAGGTAATGCGGCAATTCTGGAAGCCCAAATGTTGATGTTAGCTTCGCATAACATTCTGAACCCTGCCAATGGTACGCCTATTACCGTTCCTTCTCAGGACATGGTATTGGGATTGTATTATATTACCAAAGGACGCAGAACTGATGCTACCCGTGTAGTAAAAGGCCAGGATCAGACGTTTTATTCACCTGAAGAGGTAATTATTGCTTATAACGAACGCCAGATAGATCTGCATGCTTTTATCAAGGTTAAAACCGATGTAAAAGAAAAAGACGGATCTATTGTCAATAAACTAATTGATACTACTGTAGGTCGAGTACTGTTTAATCAGCTTGTTCCGGAAGAAGTTGGTTATATCAATGAGCTTCTGACCAAAAAATCACTGCGTGATATTATTGGTGAGGTAGTAAAAATTACTGGTATGGCCCGTGCTGCTCAGTTCCTGGATGATATTAAGGAATTAGGTTTCAAGATGGCATTTCAGGGTGGTCTGTCCTTTAATCTTCAGGATTTAAATATTCCTGATGAAAAAGTAAAACTTATTGAGCAGGCTACTAAAGAAGTAGATGAGGTAATGGGTAACTACAACATGGGTTTCATTACCAATAACGAGCGTTATAACCAAATTATTGACATCTGGACTCGTATTAACAACCGTTTGACGGCCAATGTAATGGACATTCTGTCTAATGACAATCAGGGCTTCAATTCGGTATATATGATGCTTGATTCCGGAGCCCGTGGTTCTAAAGAACAGATTCGTCAGCTTTGCGGAATGAGGGGATTGATGGCTAAGCCTCAAAAATCTGGTTCAGGTGGTGAAATTATTGAGAACCCAATCTTATCTAACTTTAAAGAAGGTCTTTCAGTATTAGAGTACTTTATTTCTACTCACGGTGCCCGTAAAGGTTTGGCGGATACAGCCTTAAAAACTGCGGATGCTGGTTACTTGACCCGTCGTTTACATGATGTGGCGCAGGATATGATTGTAGGAGAAACAGATTGCGGTACTTTAAGAGGTATCTATACTACTGCGTTGAAAGATAATGAGGATATTGTTGAGCCATTATACGATCGTATTCTGGGTAGAACCAGCTTGCACGATGTGTATGATCCGTTAAGCAATGAACTTTTAGTTTCTGCCGGTCAGGATATTGACGAAGATATTGCTCAAAATATTGAGAACTCGCCGCTTGATGGGATTGAAATCCGTTCTGTATTAACTTGCGAAAGCAAGCGTGGTGTATGTGCTTTATGTTACGGCCGCAACCTGGCAACCGGTAAGCGGGTGCAAATGGGTGAAGCTGTTGGTGTAATTGCTGCACAGTCTATTGGTGAGCCTGGTACACAGTTAACCTTACGTACTTTCCACGTGGGTGGTACGGCCTCAAACATTGCGGCCGAATCTCAGATCACTGCTAAATTTGATGGTATCATCGAGTTTGAAAACATTAGAACGGTAAGCCATGAAACAGAAGATGGTGTAGTGGATGTTATTTTAGGTCGTTCTGGTGAGTTCCGCATTATTGAGCCTGGAACCAACAAAATGATCATGTCAAATAACGTTCCTTATGGCGCTTATCTATATGTAAAAGATGGGGCTAAAGTTTCTAAAGGCGATCGTATTTGTAGCTGGGATCCATATAACGCGGTAATTATTTCCGAGTTTGAAGGTCTTGCAGAATTTGAATCCATCATTGAAGGGGTTACCTTCCGTGAGGAATCTGATGAACAGACCGGACACCGCGAGAAAGTAATTATCGATACCCGTGATAAAACTAAAAACCCGGTAATCCGTGTAGCCGATAAAAATGGAAACGGATTAAAAGGATATAACATCCCGGTAGGAGCGCATATTGCTGTTGATGAGGGTGAAATGGTGAAAATGGGACAGGTAATTGTGAAAATTCCTCGTTCTGCCGGAAAAACCCGAGATATTACTGGTGGTTTGCCACGTGTAACGGAGTTGTTCGAAGCTCGTAATCCATCTAATCCGGCTGTAGTAACCGAGATTGACGGTGTAGTAACCTTAGGTGGGGTAAAACGTGGTAACCGTGAAATTTCTATCGAGTCTAAAGACGGACAAATTAAGAAATACCTGGTTCCTCTGTCAAAACATATCTTGGTTCAGGATAATGACTTTGTGAAAGCCGGTATGCCGTTGTCTGATGGTTCTATTTCTCCTGCGGATATTCTGGCCATTAAAGGACCAGCTGCGGTTCAGGAATATCTGGTAAATGGTATTCAGGAAGTTTACCGTTTGCAAGGTGTGAAAATCAACGATAAACACTTTGAAACCATCGTTCACCAGATGATGCAGAAAGTGATGATCGAAGATCCGGGAGATACTCGTTTCTTAGAAAAAGAACTGGTTGCCCGTTGGGATTTCCAAGTGGAGAATGATGAGATCTATGATAAAAAAGTAGTAACTGATCCAGGTGATTCAGCTAACCTGAAAGCCGGACAAATCATCTCTGTACGTAAATTAAGAGACGAAAACTCTCAATTGAAACGTAAGGATTTGAAACCGGTAGAGGCCCGCGACGCCATTGCTGCTACTTCCAGCCAAATGTTGCAGGGTATTACCCGGGCTTCATTGGGTACCAAATCATTTATCTCGGCAGCTTCTTTCCAGGAAACTACCAAAGTGTTGAATGAAGCCGCTATCAGTGGTAAACGCGATAACTTGCTGGGACTGAAAGAAAATGTAATTGTAGGTCACTTGATTCCTTCAGGTACTGGTTTGCGCCACTACGAACGCATTATTGTAGGTTCTCAGGAAGAATACGACAAACTGTTAGCTTCTAAACAAGATGAAGTAGAAGCCTAAATTTTAGGTGTTTAAACAATATGAAAGGGTGTCCCCACAGGACACCCTTTTTGTTTTTGGTGCCTTTACTAACGAGTTGGGCTGAAAATCTTGAAATAAATTCAGGCGTAACGAAAGTGGAATGTCTTAATAATGTGTTTGTTCAATCTTTGCAAACCATTCTGCTGAGTAGGGTTTATAAAATATGCTGGTGGCCATTTTTTCTCATGGTACAGCTATCTTTTCATCCAAGCGCAATTATTGCTGCAGAATTTTTATTTTTACTTTTATGGAAGAGCAAAATGACAACCAACAACTAAATATTGAATTAACGGAAGAAGTTGCCGAAGGTATTTACTCCAACCTGGCAATTATTACCCATTCTAACACAGAGTTTGTGGTAGATTTTATACAGGTAATGCCCGGCGTTCCTAAGGCTAAAGTTAAATCACGCGTTATTCTTACCCCCGAACATGCCAAACGCTTTGTTAGGGCACTGGAAGATAATATTGAAAGATTTGAAGCCATTAATGGCCGTATTAAAATTAGCGAGGAGCCTCCGGCTTTTCCAATGAATTTTGGTGGCCCTGCGGCTCAGGCATAATATAATGTTGTTGAAAATGGTTTAAACCATTACCAAGAACAGGGTATAAACACATAGCCCACGAATTAACTCGTGGGCTATGTGTTTTGAGGGCTATGATTGTAGTTTGCTGTTTAGATAAGCATCAATCCCTGCGTAATCATCTGGTTCAAACCAGGTCATATCTTCCGCTTTCTTAAACCAGGTGAGCTGCCTTTTTGCAAACCTGCGGGTGTTTTGTTTTATTTTGGCAATGGCTTCATCCAGAGAAATATGACCGTCGAAATAATCAAAAAGCTCAGAATAGCCCACGGTATGAAGAGCATTATAATCCCGGTAGGGTAAAAGACGCTCTACTTCGCTGATTAAACCAGCCTCAATCATTAAGTCTACCCGGTGGTTAATGCGCTGATACAACTCTTCGCGGGAAGTATTCAACCCGATTTTAACTATGTTAAACGGGCGATTTTTAATTTTCCGGGTACGATATTCAGAAAAAGGTTTACCGCTGGTTTCCCACACCTCTAAGGCTCGTATTAAGCGCTGTGGATTTTGGATATCAACTTCCTGATAATATACCGGATCTGCCGCCTTTAATTGCTCTTGCAAAGCCGTTATACCCTGGTTTTGGAAAAGCTGGTTTAACTTTTCCCGGGTTCCGGCAGCGGCTTTAGGAAGTTCATCAAAACCCTGACACACGCCATTGATGTATAATCCGGAACCGCCAACCATAACAGCGATATTATGCTTACTGAATATTTGAGATAATATCTCTAAAGCCTGTGTTTCAAAATCGCCCACACTAAATTCGGTATTAATACTGTGCGAGTTAATGAAATGATGTTTGGCGGCTTGTAATTCCTGGGGCGAAGGTTTGGCTGTACCAATATCCATTTCCCGGTAAAATTGCCGGGAATCTGCAGAGATAATTTCTGTGTCAAACTCCCGGGCTATCCGGATGGCTAATGCGGTTTTTCCAATGGCAGTAGGCCCTGCAATTACAATCAGGGTTTTATCCGGCATCTTGTAATATGATAATAGGTTGATTTTGAGAGGGATTAATAATCGTCGTCGCTGTGGCGAAAATCATCAGACTCATAATGTTCGTTATCTGAAAACTCATCATCCTCATGCATGTCTTCATCTTCATCCGCTTCATCTTGGTGGCTCATACCTAAATCATCCATGCTTTCTAAATGCTCGGTGTCCTCGGGCTGAAACTCTTCCTCATTTAAGAAGTCAAAATCATCAGATGGGCTAGAAGCTGAGGCAATGTTTGGCGACAACCCGGTTCCAGCCACACGGGGTACTTCGCCCGTACTTTTTACCACAAAAGGGTAGGTTTTGCCGGGTTCATCGTTTAATAAAATTTTAATCAGCTCTACATGGAAATCCAAAGGCCGGTCAAAATTATAGGTATAATAAAACTTCTGATGGGGATCATCAATAAATGCGCTGAGCTTGGAATTAGTCATGGTGGTTACCCCGTTTTTTACCTTGCGCTCATTGGGCAGATAAGCAATTTCCTGACTTTTGATCCAATAATCATTGCTTACATAAAAAGATGATGACACTTCCGGGTTATAATTTGTAGAACGATGAATCGCATGATGAAGGTCTTCAAAGGTTTGATTGGATTTAATGTCGATCTCGCGTACAACATCATCATAATCTTCAAAAGAAACCTTAAATCTGTAAATGGCCATTTTTATTTATTTCAATTAACATGCAAAATTACTACTTCCAAGCAGTACCGATTAACGATTTTTAAGATAATAAAGTTTTCACCCGTTTAAATTTGTGTTTTTTTTACATTCAGCCCAATTTCTATGCCTTTTTTAAGCATAAAACGAAGGGCCTCCTCGCGGGAATTTTTTATTTCGCCTTCTAAAATGGCTTCGCGAATCTGGTTTTTTATAATTCCAATTTCCCGGCCGGCTTTTAAACCAAAGGCCTCCATGATGTCATCTCCACTAACCGGGGGTTGCCAGTTTCTGATCTGGTCTTGTTCTTCAACATCTTTAAGTTTCTGTTTAACCAGCTCAAAATTCTGACGGTATTTTTTAACCTTATACTCGTTTTTGGTAGTTACATCAGCGTGGCAAAGTAACATCAAACTGTCTATATCATGTCCGGCCTCAAATAACAAACGGCGCACGGCAGAATCGGTTACAATATCCTGCGCCAAAACAATGGGACGCAAATGCAGCAGAACCATTTTTTGCACAAACTTCATTTTTTCGTTTAAAGGAAGTTTAAGCTGGGCAAAAATTTTAGGAACCATTCTGGCGCCCTTGTCTTCGTGCCCATGAAAAGTCCATCCATGACTTTTATCAAAGCGTTTGGTTGCCGGCTTGGCAATATCATGCAAAATAGCTGCCCAGCGTAACCATAAATCGTCGGTGGTTTTGGCAATATTGTCCAGAACCTGCAGGGTATGGTAAAAATTATCTTTATGACCTTTGCCGTCAATAATTTCAACTCCATGCAAATCGGCCATTTGTGGAAATATATCTTTGAGTAAACCAGTAAGAAACAGGTGTTTAAATCCAATGGAAGGCACATCGGACAGGATGATTTTGTTCAGTTCATCAGTAACCCGCTCGGCCGAAATGATCTTGATGCGTTCATTATTTATCTGGATTGCCTGTAGCGCTTCCTGATCAATGTTAAAATTAAGCTGGGTAGCAAACCGAATGGCCCGTAGCATCCGCAAAGGATCATCAGAAAATGTTTCTGCCGGATTAAGCGGCGTGCGGATCACTTTGGCTTTCAAATCGTCCAAACCATTGAACGGATCTAACAGCAGGCCAAAATTATGCTGGTTTAAGCCCAGTGCCATGGCATTAATGGTAAAATCACGCCGTTTTTGATCATCTTCCAGATTGCCGTTTTCTACTATCGGTTTGCGGGAATGAGAGCGGTAGGATTCTTTTCGAGCGCCTACAAACTCAACTTCCAGATCGCCATAACGCAGCATAGCCGTGCCGAAGTTTTTGAACACTGCTACTTTGCTGTTTAAGACTTTGCCGGCGGCTTGGGCAAACTCAATTCCATTGCCAATAACCAGAATGTCGATGTCTTTGGAAGGCCGGGCCAGAAAAATATCGCGTACAAAACCACCAATTACATAAATTTCAGTTTGCGTTTCCTCAGCGAGTGTTGCAAGCTTCTTAAAAATGGGGCTTTGTAAATGTTTTTTCATGATTTTTTGTCCGCCTGCGGACCTTTATTGCCAATTGTTTAATCGTTTAGGATTAAAAACCGCTTTATTTCGCAAAAGAGCAAATATTATCGGGATTTTTCAAGTTTGATTGCCTTAGTATATCGTTTTTAGACTACCGTCTAAGAAAAACAAAACGGCCATCAGGCTCCAATTTCATAATGGTGGAAGCCTTTTTAGGCGTATGTTCATCCTGTTCCAGGTTTACCACATAATCTACGCCTTCTTGAATGGTCAGGTTAATCTCATCAAAAAAGGCCGGAGATGGTTCGCCGCTCAAATTTGCCGAGGTGGAAACGATAGGTTTACGAAAACGTTGGATCAACTGTTGACAGAAAGGATGTTTCACAATCCGGATGCCAATGCTTCCATCCTGAGAAATAACGTTTTCGGCCAGATTCTTAGCTCCAGAATAAATAATAGTTAGCGGATTTTCAGTATATTCAACCAAATCATAAGCTATTTCCGGCACCTGGTTTACATAACCTGGCAGTTTGCTTTCAGAATCAAGCAAAACAATCATACTTTTTCCCGGATCACGGCCTTTCAGCTTAAAAATCTTTTCCACGGCTTGGGCGTTAGTAGCATCACAGCCAATACCCCAAATGGTATCTGTAGGATAAAGAATCAGTCCTCCGTTTTTTAAAACTTCCAGTGATTTTTCAATTTCTTCTTTTAGCATTTTGTATGGAGATTTTGGTACAGGGTCATGGTTTTTCCGGCTATGTTTTGGTCAGAAAAGCGTTCGATATATTCAAATCCTGCCCGTACCATTTCTTGTTTTTTTAGCGGATGCGTTAAAATGGCGTTGATAGCCTGGCTAAGCTCATGAGGGTTATCCGGAGAAACATATAAACTCTGCGGTCCGCCGGCTTCTTCCAGGCAGGAACCGGTAGCGGCAATTACCGGAATGCCCGAATGCAGGGCCTCCACAATTGGAATCCCAAAACCTTCGTATTCGGAAGGGTAGATAAACATCTCCGCTTGCTGATAAATGCCGGGTAAATCGCCGAAAGGAACATTTTTTAGAAAAAAAACGCGGCCTTCTGGTAAATTGTTTTTGATGTATTGCTTCACCTTGCTGGCATAGGCAGTGTCTTTGCCAATCACCACCAATGGAATTTCCGGATCTGTTTGCTCCAGTGCTTTGATAAGCAGCAGCAGGTTTTTACGGACCTCAATGGTTCCCACGTTAAGTAAATATTTCTGCGGAAGCTTATAAGTTGACCGTATTCTTTGTTTTTCAATTTCAGAAACCCGTTGACTAAAAATAGGGTCGCAGTTTTGGTAGATTACTTCAATGCGGTTTTCCGGTATCTTAAAATAATGGACGATATCTCTTTTAGTTTGTTCACTAACAGCGATGATTTTATTGGCATGCTTGCAAGCATATCGAAATTTAAACAGATAAATCTGGCGATCAATCCAGGGGAAATAATGTGGGTAGCGTAAAAATATCAGATCATGAATGGTCACTACCGCCGGAATGCCGGTTTTTTTTATCCCGAGAGGTATTTCATTACTTAAGCCATGATAAAGATCGACTTTGTTTTTTTGCAGATCTTTCAAGATGCCCCAGCTTCGCCAAAAACTTTTTAAAAATCGCTGTTGTGGTTGATGAAAAGATACCGAACTAAGCGATCTTAACCTTTCCAACTGCCGGTTTTGCGGAAAACTGGGAGAGTAAACCTGGTACTGATTTTCAGGAAAATTGCGGGCCAACAGTTCTATGATGTATCGGCTGTAATTACCCAGACCGGTAAAATTGCGGGCCGCTCTTTTGCCATCAAAACTTATTTTCATTAGAATAAATTTTGTTTTTGGTGATGAAGCTTTATGTGCTGCTGCTCAATTTTATTCATTACTGTGGTGTTTGCTGCACTTGATGATTTCATCAATAGGATTTGGTTTTATATCTGTTGCTCTTTTTAAGGAGGATTTGGAAAGTTTTTAAAGATAATGAATTTCCATGTGCTGCAATCCAGGAATTGATGCAAGCACATGGATGGTCATCTCGCAAAATGAGGGATTTCCAGTTAAAATATGGGTTAGACTTTTTAAATGGCTACGTTATGCTCCCTTAAAGCATCATTTAAAGAGGTTTTTTTGTTGGTTGATTCGGTACGTTTGCCAATAATCAGGGCGCAGGGAACCTGGTATTGTCCGGCCGGAAATTGTTTGGTATACGATCCGGGAATCACTACTGAACGGGCCGGTACCACACCTTTGTATTCCACAGGCTCCTTGCCGGTTACATCAATAATTTTAGTAGATGCGGTTAAAACCACATTGGCACCCAAAACGGCTTCCTGCTCTACCCGAACGCCTTCTACCACAATGGCTCTGGAACCTAAAAAGCAATTGTCTTCAATAATTACCGGAGCGGCCTGTACAGGTTCCAGCACGCCGCCAATTCCAACGCCACCACTTAAATGAACATTTTTGCCAATCTGAGCGCAAGATCCAACGGTAGCCCAGGTATCAACCATGGTGCCTTCATCTACATAAGCTCCAATATTTACGTATGAAGGCATCATAATAACGCCTTTTGCCAGAAAAGCACCATAACGGGCCAAGCCATGAGGAACTACACGAACTCCGGCTTCCTTGAAATTGGTTTTCAATTTCATTTTGTCATAAAAAACAAAAGGACCGGTTTTGATTTCTTCCATTTCCCGAATAGGGAAATACAAAAGTACTGCTTTCTTAATCCACTCATTCACATGCCAGCGATTGCCAATGGGTTCGGCCGCTCGCATTAAACCCTTATCCAGGTTATAAATCACCCGCTCAATGGCATCGCGGTATTCTTTGAAATTGATCAGATTCCGATCTTCCCAGGCATCTTCTACAAGTTTTCTTAATTCGGCAGTCATAATGTTAATTTTAGGCACAAATTAAAGGATTTTCTATCGCTTTTTGTTTTTCTGCTTAATTTGTTCTGTAAATTTACAGGCTATGAGTGAAGTGGAAAAACTACGTATTGATAAATATCTATGGGCTATACGTGCTTTTAAAACGCGGAGTGTAGCCGCCGAGGCCTGTAAAGCCGGAAGGGTAAAATGGGATGGCCAGAATCTAAAACCTTCTCATGTTGTTAAAGTTGGCGAAACTTATACCGTTCAAAAAGGAATAGAACGAAAAGTAATTAAGGTTATAGCTTTGTTGGAACGCAGAGTAGATGCCAAAACAGCCGTTGACTTTTACGAAGATTTAACTCCGGTGGAAAATACCCATGCCTACCGTTCTATGTTTCATGCACCTGCTTTAAAACGCGATCCCGGTGCCGGACGGCCAACTAAAAAGGACCGGCGTGAAATTGATGATTTACAGGATGGCTGGTTTGATGATTAATAAGTGCTAATTAAAACTATACTCAATTTATAAAAAACGTAAAACTATGCAATTGACTAAATCTTTTTTGTCTGAAATGCAGCACGAAGCGGAAAATACCCGTAAAATGTTGGAGCGTGTTCCTTCTGAATCATTAAGCTGGAAACCACATGAAAAGTCGATGGCTTTAGGCCGGCTGGCTGCTCATGTTGCCGAACTATATACCTGGGTAAAGATGACTTTAACTACCGATGAGCTTGATTTCGCAACGGCAAAATACACTCCTCCGGTAGTGGAAAATACAGCGGATATTGTGAAGCTGTTTAATGATAGCTTTAATCAGGCTGTGCAGGCATTTGAAGATGTGAAGAACGAAGAGTTGTACTTTGTGAATTGGAAATTGCGCCAGGGAGACTATATCATTCTGGATTTGCCCAAACATATAGTTCTCCGCTCAATGGTGTTTAACCATATTGTTCATCACCGTGCCCAATTGTCGGTGTACTTGCGGCTATTAAATGTACCGGTTCCGGGCATGTACGGCCCTTCCGCCGATGAAATGTAATGGATAAAATACTAAGCAGATGCAGCATTTAAACCATTTGCTGCATCTGTTTGGCATTAATAATGGCCGAGCCGCCAATATCATTATTAAAATAAATAAAGGCCTGCTTGATTCTTGCAGAAGCTTTAATGTTATCGGTAACAAGCTTTATAGCCTCTTTAGGATATTCTGACCGGTATAATTGCTCTGCCCCATGAAAACGGTAATATAAAATCGGGCTGTTTTGGATAATGTCTGCGGGCAGTTGCGGATGGCTGATTCCGCAAAAAGTAATCTGGTGTTTACCCAGTTCCTGATATACTTCTTCTTTCCACCAGCTCTGGTGACGGAATTCAATCACATTGTGAAAAGAACTATCCAGACTTTGGATAATACGTTGTAGGCGCTCCTGGCTAAAATCCATTCGGGGCGGTAATTGGAATAGTATACAACCTAATTTCTCTTGCAATCCTTTGCTAAGGATATTGTAAAAATCAGAAATAAGGTCGTCGGTCTGGTGAAACTGTTTGTAATGGGTAATTGTGCGAGGCGCTTTGACAGAAAATTTAAAACTAGCAGGGCTTTTTTGATGCCAGTTTTCTAAAAAAGATAATTGTGGAAACCGGTAAAAGGTAACGTTTAGCTCCAGAGTATTAAAATGGCTGCAATAGTATTCAAACCATTTGCTTGAAGGTAGGTCTTCGGGATAAAAAAGCTTTTTCCAATGCTTATAATAAAAACCAGAACATCCTATGTGCCATTTCATGTTTGATAAACTGATTGTTTATTGATTTGTTGATGGTCTATCGTCTTCTGTTCATCCAATTCGCCTAATTCGCGTTTTTTACTCTTCTCTTTTAGTTCAAAATTAAAAATGGCTATCTCCGATCTTGCTCCAAACCGGATGGGCCAAATGGTAGTGCCAATGCCTTTGGAAACATATAGCGGAGGGCAGGCATTTTCTCTATACCAACCACTCACATATCGGCCACTTCCTTCGGGAGTATAGGGCGCAAAACCCAAAATCCGGATCTGGCCGCCATGCGTATGGCCAGATAAAATGCAGTCGATGGGAATCTGGCCCTGTTCTTCTTGCAAAATGTCGCGGTGTTCGGGACAATGAGTTAATACAATATGATAATCAGAAGGAATATAGTTTTTTACCGCCAGGGGGAAATTGGCGTCTCCGCCAATAAAATCGTCACAGCCGGTGATGGCAATGGTGTGGCCTTTTACAGTATATTGTTTTGATTCGTTGATCAGTAAATCGGCATTATGCCGGGCATAAACGTGTTTAAGTTCTTCGATGCTAATTTTACGGTTATATTCCCGGTTCCCTAAGATGGCCACCTTTAGAATATGGGGGTCAAACAGGCTCAGATACTGTTCAAACAAGGTCATGTATTTACCCCGGTCAATAGAGTCGCCAGTAAAAAAAAGCAAGTCGGGATTAATATGATTGATTTTTTCTGCAAGTAATTTATGCTGCAAGCCAATGGAATGTAAGTGCAGGTCTGAGATTTGAATGAATTTTAGATTAGAACCATGTTTGCGAGCTTCGCCCAGGTAAAATTCATTAGTCTCTATAAAAAATTGTTCGAGCCAGCAGGCGTCCAGTACAAATGCCAGGCTGGTTAAAGTAATTCCATCAATGATAAATTTTCTTCGCGAGATTTTCTTCATCTTTTTCCATACTAAGGAACAAGAATCCTCTAAAAAGTTTTTTACGGGTGTGCATTTTTTTGTGATGTACCCATTCTAACCTAAAATAAAAAAATAAACCCCGGCTTTTGGCCAGGGTTTAGCATTATTTATTCTTTAAATATTCAAGCTTATTTCTTTTCTTTCTTGTATTCTTCATTCAGGCCGGTTACTACTTCCTTAGTAACATCCAGGCTTTCGTCGGCAAATAATAAATTTGGATTGGTTTTAGAGTAGGTTAAAACCAGTTTATAGCCTTTTGATTTAGCATGTTTTTTTAAATAATCAGCTACTTTATTGTATAATTTTTCATTTTCGGCAGCTTCTTCATTGGCTAAAGCATTTCCGGCATTTTGGTTGTAGGCCGCTAGTTCCTGTTGTTTGCGGGCCAAACGTTCTTCGGTAGCAGCACGTTGTTCAGCGCTTAAGCCAGCAGCGCTTTGTTGGTAGGCAGCCACTTCGCGTTGAAAAGCAGTTCCTTTGTTGTTAAGTTCTACCTGAGCTTTTTTGGATTTATCCTGGAATTGTTCTCTTACGCTTTTAAAATACTCGTAATTATTTAATAAAGAATCTGAGTTTACAAATACAATCGATTCAGCTTTTTTGTCTGTTTCGGATGCAGTTTGCTTAGGTTGCTCTTTATTGCAAGAGATGATTCCTGCAGCCAGCAGGAGTGCAGCAGTTATTTTGCCGGTATGTACCAATGCTTTTTTCATGAGTTTTCTAAAATTTAGGCAAATATAAACTTTCGGGTCAAGTATCCTAATCATTTAACTTTCCTTAACAATTAAGGTTGCAAATGAGGTTATTTTTCTCAACAATGCCACAAAAGTCGGGTAAAATGGTTAGTTTTGACTTTGAGGTTTTATTAAAATATGAGCGTAGAAACGGAAGAAAAATCTAATTATTCAGCAGATAATATACAGGTTTTAGAAGGCTTAGAAGCGGTTAGAAAGCGCCCTTCTATGTACATTGGTGATACCGGATTTAAAGGTTTACATCACCTGGTTTATGAAGTAGTTGATAACTCTATTGATGAGGCTCTCGCCGGTTACTGTGATAATATTAAGGTAACTATTCACACCAATAACGCTGTAACAGTTGAGGATAATGGCCGCGGGATTCCTACGGCAATGCATAGCAAAGAGAAAAAATCGGCTTTAGAGGTTGTAATGACCGTTTTACATGCCGGTGGAAAGTTTGATAAGGATACTTATAAAGTTTCCGGAGGTTTGCACGGTGTAGGGGTAAGTTGTGTAAATGCCTTATCTGATCACCTAACCACTTTAGTACACCGTGAGGGTAAAATCTTTACCCAGGAATATGAACGGGGTAAGCCACTTTTTGATGTAAAAGTGATTGGCGAAACCGATCGTACCGGAACAATCCAGACTTTCCATCCCGATCCGGAGATTTTTACACTGACTACTGAATACAAGTTCGATACTTTGGCTGCCCGTTTACGGGAGTTGGCTTACCTGAATAAGGGAATTCGTCTTACTTTAACGGATGAACGGGAGCGGGCGGAAGACGGGAATTTCTTGTCTGAAGTGTTCTTTTCGGAGGGCGGTTTACGCGAGTTTGTAAAATACCTGGATGGAACCCGGGCTTCTATTATTCCGGAGCCTATTTATGTGGAAGGTATTAAACAAGGCATACCGGTTGAGTTGGCCATGCAATACAATGATACTTATGCAGAAAATGTGCATTCGTATGTAAATAATATCAATACTCACGAAGGTGGAACCCATGTGGCCGGTTTCCGCAGAGGTTTAACCCGTACCTTGAAAGCTTATGCTGAAAAGTCGGGATTGTTGAAAAACGTAAAGGTTGAAATTGCCGGAGATGACTTCCGTGAAGGCTTAACCGCAGTAATTTCCGTAAAGGTTCAGGAGCCACAATTTGA
Source organism: Daejeonella sp. (assembly GCA_035631395.1). Lineage (GTDB taxonomy): Bacteria > Bacteroidota > Bacteroidia > Sphingobacteriales > Sphingobacteriaceae > Daejeonella. The sequence continues at coordinate 27,047 of DASQIU010000025.1, forward strand.
AGGTCAAACCAAAACTAAGTTAGGGAATAACGAGGTGATGGGAGCGGTTGATATGGCCGTGGGCGAGATTCTGGGTAATTACCTGGAAGAAAACCCGAAAGAGGCCAGAATGATTGTCAACAAAGTGATTCTGGCTGCTACGGCAAGGGCTGCTGCACGCAAAGCCCGCGAAATGGTTCAGCGGAAAAGCGTGATGGGAGGTTCAGGTCTTCCGGGCAAGCTGGCCGACTGCGCCAATAATGACCCGGCTCAGTGCGAATTATACCTGGTGGAGGGAGACTCTGCGGGTGGTACGGCCAAGCAAGGTCGTGATCGTAATTTCCAGGCTATTCTTCCCCTGAAAGGTAAAATCCTGAACGTAGAAAAAGCCATGGAACATAAAATCTACGAGAACGACGAGATTAAAAATATGTTCACCGCAATGGGCGTTAGCATTGGAACTGCCGAAGATGATAAGGCGCTGAACATGGATAAACTGCGTTATCATCGTATCATTATCATGACGGATGCCGACGTGGACGGATCGCACATTACCACCCTGATTCTGACCTTCTTTTTCCGCTACATGAAAGAGTTGATTGAATTTGGATATATTTATATAGCTGCTCCGCCCTTATATCTTGTTAAAAAAGGCAAGGATTTTGAATACGCTTGGAATGATGACCAACGCGATGCTGCCGTACAGCGTTTAAAAGGAACTGGAAAAGAAGAAAGCGTACATATTCAGCGATATAAAGGTTTGGGAGAGATGAACGCGGAGCAATTATGGGATACTACCCTGAATCCGGCAACCCGTACTTTAAGAAAAGTAACCATTGAAAATGCTGCCGAGTGTGATCATATTTTCTCGATGCTGATGGGCGATGAAGTGGCCCCGCGTCGTGATTTTATCGAGCGTAATTCTAAATATGCCCGTATTGACACCTAAAAAGGTGTCTCAGATAATATTAATAAAAAACCTCTTTCATGCTTTTTGAAAGGGTTTTTTTATTGACTGAATTTGTTTGTTTGTTTTTCTGGCCTGTATCGCAGATAAATCACTGCGCTGGTTTCTTTGGATGATTCGATGTTAAGGCGGTATTCTTTCCGGCCATCATAAATGCTCAGGTTAGAGGTATTGGGTGGTGTAAAACCCAGATTTTCGGCATATAAAATTATTTCATTCAATTCTGAATTTTCATTCAACTTAAAAACGCCCCAATAAGGCTTTTTTTGAATTTTTAAATTTTCTATTACTGGTCTTCTGTTCAGATAAATGGAAACGGTGTCATTATCTTCCCTTAAGTAATCACGAATTTCAAAGCGGATCAATGGGCTGGATACATTAAGCAGTATAGGTTGAGCCAGCTGGGTTTGCCTGAAAGTCATTTTAAGAGATTTAGAACTTTGTATGGTTCTGATAATCCCTTCCGGTACTGAATCAGATTTTTCTAAATCAATTTCGGGATAACGCTTTAAATAAATATTACCTACCGGACAAACAGTATTGGCTTTGGTGTTTTTAAAGGTGTCATCCCATTTTCCGGTTAGGTAATCGTGGCCATCTTTACGAGTTAACTCCATCGACATCAATTTGATACATAAGGAAACATCATTATCGAAAAGTTTCTCTTTTAAAATGTTTAGCTCTCTGACTTTTAGTTGATTGTTACTTACCGTTCCAATAAAGTCGAAAACTCCCTCGAAGGCAAAAGTTTCTGTTCGATAAATGTAGGCTGTTCCTGATATCAGATCATTATCTTGTGATTGCACGTGTAAAATATAACCTGAATTTAGCAGGCTTTCTCCCTGATAACTGGCCGTAATATATCCCTGCCAGACTCCTAAGCAATTGATTGAGGCTGGCTCTGAAAAGTTAGTGACGGTGCAGGCAAGCAGTAAAACAGAAATTACTTTGGCTATTTTTATCATCGGGCCTAATCGTTTTTAGGTGGAGAATACCTGAGATATACGGCTGCGGTTTTTTGTAAATCAGAAGCAATCATGATCCTATAGGTTTTGGTGCCATCAATCAAAAGCAACTCTGAAGTATTTGGGGGTATTTCGCCCAAGTTTTCGGCATAAAGTAATAGTTCATGCAACTCAATTCGAGGGTCAATGTTAAAGTTGATGATGGTTGCCCGTTTGGATATCTGGATATTTTTAGCTAATTCCTTCCGGTTTAGGTAAACAGAAACGGTGTCGTTGTCAACCTTCATATAATCAAGCACCTGAATCTGCAGCTTGGTGTTTTGAACCCCAATTTCAGTTACTTTTCTGGCTTCGGTATTCAGGAAAGGTTGCGTAAAATCAATGGGAGGAGGCGGATCACCCTCTCTGGTTTTATCTGCAAAAATGACGGAATCACGATGCTCGAATAAAAACTGGTTGAGGCCTTCTTTGGTTCTGGAGAGAATTACTCGGCCCGGTATGCAAGCTTCCAACGGGTTGTCTTTATTGGTTCCGTCCCATCGGCCTTCCAGATACTCATGTTGGTTTTCTTTGCGATAAGAAACGCTGATGTTTTTAATGCAGGCTACCCAGTTCCAGGGCACTTTATCAACCCGCACCCAATCTTTGCTTTCACTTAGGCGGATAGTATCTCTATCAATATATCCGGATAAACCAATCTGGATATTTACCGAATCTTTAAAATAGGCATAAGAATCTCCCCAGATATTTTTTTTCTGGTTAAGATGCAGCTCAAAATCATATAACTGACTGTAGCCTCCGGGCTGTTGTGTGATTTTGCCATACCATTTACCGCTTACATTTTGTGAAAATACGGAATAAACAGAGCAAAATAGTATGCCTAATAGATAGATTAATGTCTTCATGGTAAAAGAAATTAATACCTATTGGGCCCATTTTGTTTTGCTTTTTAAGTCAGATTAGCATCTTTTAATCTTAATTTAAGTTGCAGCTTTTGATAGTCGATCAGGGCATCATATTGCTGAAGAATATCTCCTCCAAGTACTCCGATTACCGGCGGAAGTTCCAGGAATTGATAGGCCGCGCTAATGGAGGATAAATCCAATACGGCGGCTTCAAAATTGCTTAGTTTTAGTTTGCCGATTTGAAGAACGGGCAGATGGATCAGGAAACTTTCCATGGCGTTGGTACCCAATCCGGTAGAAACTTTATCCGAGTTGAGCAGATCTTCGGTAGAAATGTGCTTTTCCAGTCCGGTTTTATCAAATACGGTTTTTGAGGCGCCTGTATCCAATACCATATAATAAGGCTGGTTATAGATGATCACCTCTACCAGTAGATGGTAGCCATTGTTTTGTAAGTTCAAAAGTTCAAGTGGAACCAGGTAACTTTTCATCGTGTTGAACAAAGAGGTTTTAAACTCAATTAAAATAAAAAAACCAATGCGGTTATCACATTGGTTTTTTTTATCAGACACATGTGGATAATTAGATCACTTTAGTGTCGGTTAATACTTGGTTCATGTTCCTAACGGCATCAGCGCTTTTGTTGAAAGCGGCTTGTTCTTCATCATTAAGTTTGTAATCAATGATCTTCTCCCAACCGTTTTTGCCAATTACCACCGGAACGCCCATGCAGATATCTTTCTGCCCATACTCGCCATCTAAAGCTACACAGCAAGGGAACACTTTTTTCTGATCGCGTATAATGCTTTCTACTAAAGCCGCACCGGCAGCACCCGGAGCGTACCAAGCCGAAGTGCCCAGCATTTTGGTTAAAGTAGCACCACCTACCATGGTGTCGGCAGCTATTTTTTGTAAAGCTTCCTGATCTAATAAATTAGAAACTGGCAAGCTGTTCAGGGTAGCCAAACGGGTTAACGGGATCATGGTGGTATCGCCGTGTCCGCCAATTACCACGCCTTGTAAATCATTAGACGAGCAGTTCAGAGCCATGCTTAAATAGCATTTAAAGCGGGCGCTGTCTAAAATTCCACCCATACCAATAATTCTGTTTTTAGGCAATCCGCTTGCTTTCAAAGCCAGGTAAGTCATGGTGTCCATTGGGTTGCTGATAACCACAATTACTGCATCAGGCGAATATTTCAATACATTTTCTACCACACCTTTTACAATGCTGGCATTAGTGCCGATCAGCTCTTCGCGGGTCATGCCCGGTTTACGCGGAATACCTGAAGTAATAACCACTACATCAGAACCGGCTGTTTTGCTATAATCGTTGGTGCTTCCGGTAATTTTAGTATCAAAACCTAACAACGATGCGGTTTGCATCATGTCTAAGGCTTTTCCTTCGGCAAACCCCTCTTTAATGTCTAATAAAACCAGCTCCTCGGCCAATTCTCTCCTGGCAATATTGTCTGCACAGGTAGCGCCCACTGCACCGGCGCCTACAACGGTTATTTTCATGATTAACTTGTTTTTGGTGATGATTTAAAAAGCCCACGTAAGTAATGGACTTTAATTTTTAATAAAATTTTAAGGTGATTTTAAATTAGCCGAAGATAAAAAATATCTCGGCTATTTGAGGAATGCTTTTTCAAAAAAATCCGCTAAATATCACCTGGATGGGGCTTTGTTATATTTGAAAGTTGAGCTTCATTTAAAAGGGGATTTAAAAAATATTACAGGCTTTATCCCGCCTAAAGATTAGTAAATTTGAAACCTCAAAAACGAACATTACATCATGCCCGAATTTTCCCATTTACACGTACACACTCAATTTTCCCTGTTGGATGGAGCCGCCGATATTTCCCGCCTGTTTAAAAAAGCCAAGGCTGATGGAATGAAAGCGATGGCCCTTACCGATCATGGAAACATGTTTGGGGCCTTTAAGTTTGTAGCTGAGGCAGGCAAACACGGGGTAAAACCAATTGTGGGCTGTGAATTTTATGTGGTGGAAAATCGCCATGTGAAGCAGTTTAGTAAAGAGAAAAGGGATAAACGATATCATCAGCTTTTATTAGCAAAAAATGCCCAGGGTTATAAAAACCTGGTTAAGCTCTGTTCTTTGGGCTATATGGAAGGTTTGTATAGCAAATGGCCGCGTATTGATAAGGAGCTGATCTTGCAATATCATGAAGGATTAATTGCTACCACCTGCTGTATCGGCGCATCGGTACCGCAAACCATTCTGAAAAGTGGAGAAGAAGAGGGCGAAAAAGAGTTTAAATGGTGGCTGGATCTGTTTGGAGAAGATTTTTACATCGAGCTCCAGCGGCATGATTTGGCCGAGCAGCATACGGTTAATAACGTATTACTCAAGTTTGCTAAAAAATATAATGTCAAAATAATCTGTTCTAATGATTCGCATTATGTGGATCAGCAGGATGCCAATGCCCACGATATCTTATTGTGCGTAAACACCGGCGATATGCAAAGTACACCCATTGCTACCGATGAAGAAGGTGGCAAAGGTTTCCGTTTCGGTTTTCCTAACGATCAG
>DASQIU010000026.1:0-19500 GCA_035631395.1 Daejeonella sp.
TGATCAAGGTACACACCACCGAAAAGGAAGAATTTTATACGGCTTTCTAAAATATTCAAAGCTAAAAATTAGACTATTTTTAAACACAATCTGCCTCCTAAGCATCTTTTCATGCATCTTTACAGAAATTAATTACTAGCCGTATCCATGAAGCAGCTTTATCTCAAATATAAACCCCATTACCAAAGCAATTTAAAGCTGGCCATTCCGGTAGTAATTTCTCAATTAGGCCATACATTGGTACATACGGCCGATAGCGTGATTGTGGGACATTTTGCCGGAACTATCCCTTTGGCTGCAGTTTCATTGGTGAACAGCATCTTTACGGTCATTCTGGTGATCGGCATCGGCCTATCTTATGGCCTTACACCGCTTATTGCGCAGGAACATGGTAAAAAACAACACGATGAATGCGGCAAACTATTGTCAAACAGTTTAGTAATCAATGCTATTTCCGGCATTTTACTTTATATATTGGTTTATTTTGGCTCCCTTCTGGTTATTGATCATTTAGATCAGTCGGCCGAAGTGGTTAAACAGGCTAAACCTTATCTGGGCTTACTGGGCTTTTCCATTATTCCGCTGATGTTTTTCATGACCTTTAAGCAGTTTGCCGAAGGATTGGGATTTACCAAACAAGCCATGATGATTTCTATTTGGGGAAACGTTATAAACGTTTGCCTGGGAGTTATTTTTGTGAAAGGATTGTTTGGCATCAGCCCGATGGGCGTAAAAGGCGTTGGATGGAGTACCCTGATAGACCGGACCATTATGGCCCTTGTGATGGGTTGGTATGTGTTTAAATCTAATAATTTCCGGATCTACCTGCGTTCTTTTAGTCTGAAATCAGTGGATAAGATCCGTTCGTTGAACATTTTAAAAATTGGAGCGCCTGTAGCCATGCAATATACTTTTGAGGTGGGCGCTTTTAGCGGTGCTGCCATTTTAATTGGTACTATTGGCGCCGTTCAACAAGCCGCTCATCAGGTAGCCATCAACATGGCTTCCATGACCTATATGATGGCCAGCGGTATTTCGGCTGCGGCCACCATTAAAACGGGGAATAATTTTGGACGAAAAGATTTTACCCAACTGCGTCTGTCGGCCATTTCCAGCTATCATATAGTAATGATTTTTATGGCTTTTATGGCTCTGATTTTTACGGTGTTCCACCAATATCTGCCCTGGATCTATACTTCAGATATGGCGGTTATAAGCATTGCGGCTCAATTACTGATCATTGCCGGATTTTTCCAATTGTTTGATGTCGCCCAGGTAGTTGGTTTAGGAATTTTGCGAGGCATGGGCGATGTGAATGTGCCTACCTTGATCACTTTTCTGGCTTATTGGGTGATTGGCCTTCCGATTGGATATTTATTGGGGATAAAACTTGGTTTAGGTGCCAATGGTATTTGGTATGGCTTAACATTGGGTTTATTGATATCGGCCGGGCTATTATTTATTCGTTTTCAATACTTTAGCAAAAAACTACCATTGGCACCATTAAATAAATTGTAGCATGTATTATGTTTAGGCACAGAGGTAAACAACGTACGCTGGTTCATAATTTAAAACTGGCCTCCATACTTTCTTTTGTAGCCGGAATTGTTAATGTAACCGGATTGTTTTCTATCCAAAGGCTCACCACCAATGTGACGGGGCACTTTGCCTACTTTGCCGATGAAATAGTAAAAAATAACCTACACGAAGCCTGGTTTTATTTATTGTATATTATTTTCTTCTTTTTGGGAGCCTTTACCTCCAATTTGCTGATAGAAACCATGTCTCTACGAAATAACAGGTATGTTAGCGCATTACCTATTGCGGCAGAAATATCCATTTTATTAGTTCTTTCATTACTTGCTGGCCCAACCATAAGAGCCAATGCCAATTTAGTTGCCTGCAGCCTGCTTTTTGCCATGGGCTTGCAAAATGCATTGGTAACCAGCATTTCCAACTCGGTGGTTAGAACCACGCATTTAACCGGTTTATTTACCGATTTAGGAATAGAGGTTTCGCAATTATTCTTTTTCAAGAAATATACTCAACAGAAAAAACTAAAATCAATCATCAAACTCCGGCTTACCATTATCAGTTTTTTCTTTTTGGGAGGTATAACCGGTGGTTTTTTTTACCTTTTTGAAGGAATTAAAAGCCTGATGCTGGCTGCTTTTATACTTTTCGGAGGCTTAATTTATGATAGTTTAAAACTCAGGCTGGTTACCTTGAAAAGGAAATACCGATAGTAAAAGAGTTGGTTGCTTATTATTTAGAAAACATCCAATCCGCCTACCTTGGCTTAGGGTAGCCCCGCTTTCCGTTCCAAATCCTCATTCCGCTGCGCTCCATTGCGGGTTTTTCACTTCAATCGGGTTTAGGATTGAAATTTTCTGCAATAAATAAGACCTCCCAGGTTTTTAATACCTGGGAGGTCTGCCTGGAATTTATAGCAAATATAAAGGCTGCCTTTTTTGAAGAGACAGCCTTTATTTTATCTTTATTTAGTGGCAGCTATTTAAAATCGACTTCAGTTACTCCCTCGTTAATTTTAACCTCTACGGCCTTCATTTCCATTACCTGCTGCTGGCCATTGGCTGAAAGCGTAATAGTTACCAGGTGAGGATGCATGATAGTTCCGATTTTTTTGTAATCGGCAAATTCCATGCTGTTGCTAACTTCCATATTATTGCTGGTTTCCATTTCTTCCTTTTTTACCAGGAATTTGCTGACCACATCGTAATACTCGGTCTTCACTTTTCCGGATGGATAAATAACCTCTAATTTATAAGCATCAGAACCATTCAATTTCACAACACCCTTTAATTCGGTTTTAAAAGCTGGATTTTGCAGATAATCCATTTGCTCAAATAAACCAGTAATGGCATTTCTTTCTTTAATCTCCTCGGAGGTTAATTCTGTCTTATTGCCCATTTGCATTTGATAGCCCGAAGTGCCATTGAAACTGGTTTTCATGATCACATTTCCGCCCATGCTCATGCTGGTGCTTTCCCAGTTAGGTATCATCACTTTATTTTGCACATCCAGGTTCATCCCCTGCATTTGCATAGTCATATTGGTCAAGATGGACTTTACTTTTTTAAGTTCGTCTACTCCACCCAGCGCTTTTAAGTAACTGTTTAAAATATCGCTGGCTTTTACTCCGGGAGTAACCGATGAGCTGGAATTGCTTACCGGAGCGGCATATGGATCAAACATTTTTACCGGATAACTGAGCTTTTTCAACCCATCCAGCATTTGCGACGTATTGCCCACCACCACGATGCGGGTATTGCCATAGTTGAAATACTTCTGCGCCACCCGTTGGATATCCTCTTTGGTAACGGCATTGATTTTTTGCAGATAGGTTCTATAAAAATCCTTAGGTAAATTATTGATCAGGATATTGCGGGCAAAAGAAGCGGTGCGGGCGGTATTTTCCATACCCAAAGCAAAGGATCCATTATAAAGCGCCTTGGCACTGCTCAGCTCCTCGTCAGAAACTTTTTCGGTTCTTAATTTCTCAATTTCGTTTAAAAACTCAACCACGGCACTATCGGTTTTGGCCGTACGTACAGAGGCCGAAGCGGAAAAAGCACTCTGGAATCTACCAGATCCGATGCCGGAATATGCTCCATAAGTAAATCCGTGTTTTTCACGCAGATTATTAAATAAACGGCTTTCTGATCCGCCACCCAGAATCTGATTGGCCAATAAAACCGGGAAATAATCCGGGTTATTCATTTTCAGATCCACCAGGTTGGTTACGGTAATTTCAGATTGCACGGCATTGGGCATATCCACCACATCGATTTCGGTTTTAACCGGATTAGGAACCGCGGCCAATACCGGAAGCTGAAGTGGAGCGCCTTTAAAATTACCAAAGATATCCTGCGCTAACTTTTTAGCTTCCTCAGGTTTAATATCTCCAATAATGGTTAAATAAGACCGCGATGGAGTGATGTATTTAGCATAGGCCGCTTTTACATCGGCTAAGGTTAAAGCTTTAATGCTGGCTTCGGTTCTGAACTCTCCTTTAGGATGCGTTTTTCCATACGATAAAGCATTGATTACTCTGGAGGAAACTGCTTTCACATTTTTCTCATCGCTCTTCATGGCGGTAATCACCTGCGATTGGATCTTATCAAAAGACTCCTGCTTAAAGGCCGGATTTTTCAAGGCTTTGCCCATTAATGTTAAAGCCTGAGGAAAATAACGGGTTAAAGCAGCCACATTTCCGCCGGAATAATTTAAACTCACATCGGCCCCCATTTTATCTACAGCTTCATCAAACTGGGCCTTGCTCATATCTTTGGTGCCCTCATTCAGCATTTGGCCCATAATATCCATCAAGCCAGTCTTTTTACCTTCGGTAATAAGCCCGGCATCAATGAAGAAACTGGCTGTAACACGCGGCAATTTATGATCTTCTACCACCAATACCGTAATGCCATTGGGCAATTTATAGATTACCGGATCTTTAATGGTGATGGTTGGCGCCGGTCCCGCGGCCGGTTTGTGGGTGCGGTCTATTTTTATTTGAGCCTGGGCGCTGAAAACTAAACTTACAGCTAGGGCGACTATGAATATTTTCTTCATCAATTTCTTTTTTTTTAATTTCTGATAGTAGTTTTTAAGTTTCTTTTAAACAGTTATGGTCATAACTGTCTTTCATCGAGAGTCAAATTTTCAGTAATACGTCGCATGCTTCGGTTCATAAACAATCTAGAATTATCAAAACTTCGATTGGAATAAATAGATATCAAATTACCCCATTTATCAGGGTAAACACCCATTTTTGAGAATATTCCTTTGCCAACAACTGTATCATGACAAGTAGCATTATTATAAATTATTACTAACTCTCTATCTAATCTATAAATGGACTGTATTATAGCATCAATCACATCCAACATAACATTGCTGGGGAATGGATTATAGAAGTAGACCATATTGTAATTATCAAATTTTTTGAATTGTGATGCATCGCCAACAAAAATTCTACACCTCTTTACATTTAGTTTTGCAAAATTCCGAGTTGCAATGGTCGCTATATGATCAGACAACTCTATGCCATCTACCCGTTTAAATGGAAACTCTAACATGGTACGCATGGCACTTCCTTTCCCGCATCCGATATCTATGATTGAATCTTGTGAAGAAATATTAAAATCACGTAATAAATTCTTAAGATATCCATCGCCGGATGGAGATGACCGAAATGCATTCTTAGAATCCAGTCCAACATCTTCGGGATGTATGACAGTTAAAAAATCTAAGCCAAAAAATCTATCCACTAAAATTCTTCTTTTTCTTACCAGATTTCCCAGCGTGAGCGATTTAAGTTTCAATAATTTATATGCCATATCTTCTTTTTTGATTAGGAATTGAGTAAATAGACAAACTGACTTAGTAATTGCAAAAAAAATACCTAACTATTGAGCTGTTTTGGCCGGTAAATAATATAGAACCAGGCGGGAATTTGGTTGTAGATATTTACGGGCGGCTTCCCGGATATCTTCCCTGCTAATACTTTTTATTTTATCCAACTCCTCATTAATGTAATTGGTGTTCTTATTATAAAATGTATAACCATCAGCCAAATTTTCGGCAATGCCTAACATTCTGGAATTGGCTGTCACGTAGTTGTTTTCAAACTGATTTTGAATTTTATTATAATCCTCTTCGCTGATCAGGTTAGTTTGCAGTTTAACAATTTCTTCGTCGATATCTTTCAGCAAGGTATTTAAGGGCGTATTGTTGTTAGGTAATGCATAGGTGATATAAGCGCCGTAATCTTCCAAAACATAATTGAAAGCGCCCACCTGTAAAGCATCCTTTTTCTCATCCACCATTTTTTTGTACAGCTTGGAGCTGGCCCCACCGGAAAGTATGGTGCTGATCATTTCCATCGTCTTAGCATCTTTAGTATCCAGCCCCGGAACGCGGTAAGCCGACATAATAGCTGGCAACTGAATATTGGCATCGTAAGCGGTATCCACCATCATTTTGGTGATAGGTTTCTCTTCTATTTTTTGGTACACCACCGAAGCTCCTTTAGGAATAGAACCAAAATAAGCCTCGATAAGCTGTTTAGCCTGATCGATATCAATATCTCCGGCTATAGAAAGCACGGCGTTGTTAGGAACATAAAACTTCTTAAAGAAAGCTTGAAACTCATCCAGTTTGGCTGCATCCAAATCGGCCATAGAGCCAATGGTTTGCCAGCGGTAAGGATGATCGCTGAAAAGTCTTTTAAAAATTTCTTCGGCAAATCTGCCGTAAGGCTGGTTATCAATGCGCAAACGCTTTTCTTCTTTAACCACTTCATTTTGGGTTTTTACCCCAATTTCATTGATTACCGGATGCATCATGCGCTCGCTTTCCAGCCACAATCCTAATTGAAACTGGTTGGAAGGGAAAACTTCATAATAAAAGGTACGGTCCTGAGTGGTGTTGGCATTATTCTGTCCGCCATTGCTGGATACCAGTTTCATGAACTCCCCTCTTTTAATGTTATCAGAACCTTCAAATAATAAATGTTCGAAAAAATGGGCAAAACCGGTCCGGTTGGGGATTTCGTTTTTAGAACCTACATGGTACATAACCGATACGGCCACTACCGGTACCGAACGATCCTGGTGAAGGATCACGTGCAAGCCATTCGGCAAATCGTACTCGGTAAACTTTACTTTTTGAGCGCTTGCAGCCGTAAAAAATAAAACTGTAAGAGCCGTACACCAAAGATGTTTTAGTTTTAGCATATTGATTTTTTTAATTTAAGCGAGGATTTAAGTAATGTAATTTAGAACTTTTATCCTGAAAATTAAAAAATCAATCAAAGCAAGCATAAGAAATTATCTGAGCGAGAATACAGCCCAGATAAGCTTCAAAAAATCAGCAGATTAAAAAAGTGGAAAGCGAAAAAGAGGATATCTTAAAAGTAATTTGTGCCAGCTCATGGTGACTTGTCGAACCATGCAGCCACACTTCGACAAGCTCAGTGTGACGAAACGGTTTCAGAAAACAAAAAAAGCCGAAAAATATTACCGGATAACAATCTTAATATAGCTGGACAAATCCACTTCTGTTTAGGAAGATTATTTACGTAGATACTTTTTATCGGCATAAAAAGTACCAAAAGGAATCAGCGAAGCGGAAAAAACAAGCAGGATCTTCTGGAACGGCCATTTTAGCTGTAAGGCCACCTGAACCAAAAGCAAGGTGTAGGTGATAAACAATAAGCCGTGAACCATGCCAACTATATAATTGGGTTGAGGCATCAGGAAACTATATTTTAAAATCATGGTAAAGCCCAAAAGCAGGTATGAACAACCTTCGGCAAATGCAATCATTCTGAAACGACCCAGTGGAGTTTTAAGTAAATCTGCAGGCATATCCTCTGTTATTTGTATGAGTGGCAAAGCTAAGCCGAAGATAAGGTCTATTTATCACGGGATTGTCTGAACTGTGATTTTGTGATTGGTATGATTTATTTGATTTGGGCTCCTGCATTAACCCATCACTATCATATTTTGTCACATCCATCACGGTTCAGACAGTAAATGGAATCTGCGTAATCTCTTAATCTGATTAATTCGTGATTCAAACAATAGACGTGCAGCATTATAATTGAGCTATCTGTACTACATCTTCAGGATTACCCCATACAAAGACAGGTAATTGAACATCCGCAGAATTATTTTTAAGCATACCGGCATTTAGGGCATCATCTGGATTTCCCCAAATAAATTCAGGTAATTGAACGGCATTATCTTTAAGCAATTCTACTTCTGCAGTTTGTACATCATCCGGATTTCCGAACACAAAGGCAGGCAATTGTATATTGACCAATTCCAATGAAGTATTTTGAACATCTTCGGGGTTTCCCCATACAAAGGCAGGCAGTTGGATAGTAGCGAATTTTAACATGGAAGTTCCTTCATTTTGAACATCATCAGGGTTTCCCCAAACAAATTCAGGGGCTTTAACTAATAAAACAGCACGTGCTTTTGCTTTATTTCTTTTTCCTGTTTTATCTTTTGCGAAAGAACTGAATGAAATCAGAACTAATACTAAGGCGGCGATAATTTTTATAGTTTTCATGACTTTTTTATTTTGAGTTTTTGATATCTAATTCATTGACCCAAAGGTACTGCGGCCTATAAAGGTGGGCAACGACTATTAGGTCGGAAGAGCTAAGAACTCGGTAAACGGCGGAAATAGTCCGGTAAAAAAAAGGCTTGAAAATAACTGTCGGTAAAACCGACTATCTATTAGAATGTTAAGTGCAGAACATGGGCTGGCGAAATAAAACCCGACAATTTTATGTCACAAAAAACCTGATAAAGGCATACAGTTCATAGAAAAATGTAAATTTGGCTCCCAAAATAATCAACTTGCTCCAAGGGCAGTTTTTTGCAGATGCAAAACCGGAAAATAGCTATGGATATTGAAAAAAAGAGTTCTGAAGACGGATCAAAAAAATATCTAATCTCCCGGCGGCTCGATAGTTTTTTTAAGGAACTATATGAAATTTATCTGTTTATCGCTCGTTTTTTCAGAGAACTTTTTCTACCACCTTATGAATTTAAAGAAGTTGTCAGGCAGTGCTATCAGGTAGGCTATAGCTCACTGATTTTAATTTCATTAACCGGTTTTATTACCGGCACCGTATTTACTAAGCAATCAAGACCTTCGCTGGCTGATTTTGGAGCGACTTCCTGGTTGCCGGGTTTAATCGGGATTGCCCTTATCCGGGCTCTGGCTCCTTTAGTTACCGCACTGATTGCTGCTGGTAAAGTTGGCTCAAACATTGGCGCCGAGCTGGGCTCTATGAAAGTGACCGAACAAATTGATGCAATGGAAGTATCGGGCACTAATCCTTTTAAATTTTTGGTGGTTAGTCGCGTACTGGCAACCACTTTTATGGTTCCTGTTTTGGGCATGTATTTTGGTTTTGTAGGATTAGCCGGATCTTATATCAATATAGAGCAGAATGAAGAGGCCAGTATTTCCACCTTTTTTCAAGGTGCTTTTCAGAGTATCAGTTTCCTGGATTTATTTTCTTCATTAATTAAGGCCATTCTTTTCGGCTTTACCATTGGTATGGTGGGCTGCTATCAGGGATATCATTCATCAAAAGGAACAGAAGGAGTTGGCCGGGCGGCAAATAAGGCCGTAGTAGTTTCCATGTTTTTAATTTTTATTGAGGAAGTTCTGGTTGTACAGATTGTTAATGCATTACGCTAATGGATGGGGAGAAAACTTTAACAGAAAAAAAACCGGTTATCACCATTCGTAACCTGGAAAAATCTTTTGGCGATTTGCAGGTTCTGCGTGGCATTGACCTGGATCTGTTTCAAAAAGAAAATCTGGTGGTTTTAGGCCGTTCCGGAAGCGGGAAATCGGTACTGATAAAAATTATTTCCGGCTTATTAAAACCAGATAAAGGAACAGTGGAAGTATTAGGGCAGGAAGTAGATAAACTTTCAGACCGCGAACTGATGCAGCTTCGTTTAAAAGTAGGTTTTTCTTTTCAAAACAGTGCCCTCTATGATAGTATGACGGTTAGAGAAAACCTGGAATTTCCGCTAATCAGGAATTCACCTAATTTAAGCCGTAAAGAAATTGACTATACTGTTGAAGATATTCTGGACAGTGTGGGGCTTCCGCAAACCATCAATCAAATGCCTTCAGAGCTTTCGGGTGGGCAAAGAAAACGTATTGGTATAGCCCGAACCTTGATTTTAAGACCTGAGATTTTACTTTACGATGAGCCAACCGCCGGATTGGATCCCATTACCTGTATCGAGATCAATAACCTGATTAATGAAGTTCAGGAAAAATACCATACCGCCTCGATTATTATCACCCACGATCTAACTTGCGCCAAAATGACCGGCGACAGGATTATGATGCTGGTGGACGGCCGCTTTGAACGTCAGGGTAATTTTGATGAGGTATTTAATACCGATGATACCCGGATAAAAACATTTTACGATTATAACTTTATAACTTCATGAAGAGTTCAGAAAATAAACGATCGATCATAGTGGGCATTTTTATTGCCCTGGGCCTGCTTATTTTTATTGCCGGGATATTTACCCTGGGTGGCCAGCAGAATAAATTTATACGAAGCATGCATCTGATTGCCATTTTTGATGATGTAGAAGGATTAAAAGAGGGCAATAATGTCTGGTTTTCCGGAGTAAAAATTGGCACCGTTAAAAAGATCGATTTTATTGGAAGTTCAAGGGTAAAGGTAACCCTTAATGTGAGTAAGGATGCGCAAAAATATATCCGCAAAAACGCTAAAGCTAAGGTGAGTTCAGAAGGTTTTATCGGTAATAAAATTGTAGTTATTTACGGCGGCGACCCTCAGCTACCCGAGGTACAGGATGATGACCAGTTAGCGATAGAAACCTCCATTAGTACGGAAGATATCATGAATACTTTTCAGGAAAACAACAAGAATCTGTTGGATATTACCCGCGATTTTAAGCTCCTGAGCTTAAAAATTGTGAGGGGAAAAGGAACCATTGGAGCTGTTTTAACCGATTCATTGATGGCCGAGAATTTCAGAAACATTGTATCTAATCTTCAGATTGCTTCAGAAAACACTGCCAAGGTTTCTGCTTCAGTATCGCAGCTTGCTACAAATCTAAATACCAAAGGTGGTTTAGCCCATGAGCTGGTAAACGATACCACCGTATTTCATGATTTGAAAACATCGGTAGCTCAGCTACGCCAGATTGCTAATAATGCTTCTCAAATTACCGAGCAATTAAATCAAACCAGTAGTCATTTAGGCAAAACAGACAATGCCGTTGGTTTATTGCTTAACGATCAGCAAACGGCCGAAAGTTTGAAAAAAACCGTAAGCAACCTGGAAAGCAGCACCAAAAAACTGGATGAAAACATGGAGGCTTTGCAGCACAATTTTTTATTGAGAGGTTTCTTCAAGAAAAAAGCTAAAGAAGCAGCAAAAACAGAGGGAAATAATTAAGAATATAATGTCTGAACCTGGATTTTTGGGATTAAATGATTAACATGATTTTGGGGCAAATACTCTAATCATATACATCACATACTCCTAAAAATCCTAGTTCAAATAATCTCTATTCCGGGCTGTAAACAGATTTGATCCGTTCACGTAAATTATAACCTGAAGCCATTACTTCTCCGTAAGCGCCAGAGGTTCTAATAGCTACCAGATCACCGCGTTTAGGCGCAGGTAATTCTATTTCTTTGCCGAAGCAGTCGGTACTCTCGCAAATAGGCCCAACTACATCGTATTTTAACAGAGGTTCTGAATCCGGATCTCTCAATTCAGCGCTGATATTTTCAATTTTATGATAAGCCTGGTATAATGCCGGGCGCATTAATTCGGTCATGCCGGCATCCAGAATGATGAAATTTTTCTTCAGGCCATTTTTAATATATAAAACACTGCTTATCAAGCTTCCACAAGCAGCAACTAAAGCTCTTCCTAATTCAAAATGCACTTCTTGCCCAGGCCTTCTTTCCAGAAATTGATCAAATATTTTAAAATATTTTTCGAAATCAACCACCGGGTTTTCATCCGGATGATGATAATCAACCCCTAAGCCTCCCCCAACATTCAACACTTTCAGCTGAAATCCGCGGTCTTCAAACCACTGATGAATTTCATTGACTTTGATGCAAAGACTTTTGAAAACATCCATATTGGTAATCTGAGATCCCACATGGAAATGGATACCAATCAGTTCCAAATTAGAAGACTTCCTTAAAACCTCCACACAGGCATTTAATTCCCATTGGTTAATGCCAAACTTATTTTCTTCTAAACCGGTGGTAATATACTGGTGAGTATGGGCATCAACATTGGGGTTAATGCGTAAGGCCACGCGGGCAATTTTGTTCTTTTGTTTGGCCAGCTCGTTAATTACTTCCAACTCCTGGATAGATTCTGCGTTGAAGCAGAAAATATCATGGTCCAAAGCATTGTTAATTTCCTTATCTGATTTACCCACTCCGGCAAATACTACTTTTTGCGGCTCAAAACCCATTTCAATGGCTTTTTTCACTTCATTACCACTTACACAGTCAGCGCCAAAACCAACCTGCTGAATGGCTTTAAGCAATTTCTCATTAAAGTTGGCTTTTAAGGCATAATGCACATGAAAACCATATTGCTCTGAAGCTTTTTTGCAGGCCTGAAGCGTTTTATTTAATAAATGCAGATCGTAATAATAAAAAGGCGTTTCAATAGATTGCAAACGTTGTATAGTATCCTGATTGAACATTTTGGAAAGATCTTTTTCTTGAAAAATGGTTTAACTAATATTTTGGCATTTTATCCAGCGGGGAAAAATATACTTTTTACTCGAATAAACGGTTATGTAGAGAGCGTAAAGCTTCAACCTTATCATCCTGATGCAGCAATACGGAAATATTATAATTACTGCCGCCGTAAGAGATCATCCGGATAGGTAAATGTTTTAGCGCATCTAACACCCTGGACGCATAACCATGCGTATCTCTGTTAAAATCGCCAACAATACAAATAATGGCCTGATTCGAATCAGTGTCTACAGTTCCCAGGTTATTTAATTCTTCCAAAATATTTTTCAGGTGCCGGGTATCATCTATGGTTAAAGAAACCGCCACCTCCGAAGTGGTGATCATATCAATAGGCGTTTTATACCGCTCAAAAACCTCAAAAACACGGCGCAAGAAACCATAAGCCAGTAACATCCGGCTGGATTGTATTTTAACAGCCGTGATGCCTTCTTTGGCTGCAATAGATTTGATCTTGTTGCGCTCGGTTTCGTTAGTAATTAAAGTTCCTGCCGCCGAGGGATCAAGGGTATTGAGTAAACGAACCGGGATATTATATTTTCTGGCCGGAAAAACGCTTTGCGGGTGCAAAATTTTGGCGCCAAAATAGGCCAACTCAGCCGCCTCATCAAAAGATAAACGGGCAATGGGCTTAGTCCCTTTTACGATCCGCGGATCATTATTATGCATTCCGCTGATATCGGTCCAGATCTGAACTTCATCGGCTTTCAGGGCGGCGCCAATTAAAGAAGCGGTATAATCACTTCCGCCCCGGCGCAAATTATCAATTTCGCCAAAAGCATTACGGCAAATAAATCCCTGGGTAATAAACAGATTTTCGTCCGGGTTTTGATTGACAATGGTCTGTAAATGTTCGCTGATGTAGTTCATCACCGGCTCGTTATCTTCATCGATCTTCATAAAATCCAGCGCCAGCAATAACTTGGAACGGACGCCGATTTCGTTCAGATAAAAATGAAACAGGGTGGTTGAGATCAGCTCGCCCTGGGCCAGGATCACTTTTTCCTCAATAGGCGTAAAAAGCTCATTGGCAAAAGAATGGATCAGGTTAAAATGATAATCAATCAGATCTATTCCATTTTGATAGCCTTCTTCAGTTGAAAGCAATTCCCGTACAAAACGTTTATAACTATCATGCAGTGCATCGATCAGTTCCTTGGCCTTGGCTTTATCATTATTTAAAAAGGCCTGAGAAATTTCCACTAAACTGTTGGTGGTACCTGCAACCGCAGATAGAACCAATACCTGACGACCCGCAGACGGGATAATGCTGGGTAAACTCTTCATCCGCTCTGGACTGCCCACAGAAGTTCCCCCGAATTTTAATACTTTCATTGATCTGTTATTGTTATAAAGCTTCTTGGCTTTATATTCATATCGGCCGCGGTGCTGCTTTTTTGCAAAATCTGATTTCTATTTGCAGCGAAGGATATTTATACTTGCGCCAGAATAGCGGCTAAAATTAATTAAAAGCCGTCGTTTCATCCAAAAAATAATCAGACAAAGGCTCATTTTAGCCAAAATAATCTTAATTTAAAGATTCAGCCTTTGATCATTAAAAAATATCGACTATGCAGGAATTAGACTCCTCTGTTTTACAAAAAATCAACCAGTGGCTTCAGGGAAGCTATGATAACGACACGAAGCAGCAAATCCAGCAGTTATTAGACAATAAATCGCTTACCGAACTAACCGATGCCTTTTATCGTGACCTGGAATTTGGTACCGGCGGATTGCGTGGCATTATGGGGCCGGGCTCTAACCGGATCAACAAATACACCATAGGTACAGCCACTCAGGGACTGGCCAATTATCTGAAAAAGAAATATCCCGGCCAGGAAGTGAAAGTAGCGGTGGCACATGATAGCCGCAACAACTCTGATTATTTTGCCCGCATTGTAGCTGAAGTATTTTCGGCAAACGGTATTCATGTGTATTTCTTTAAAGAAATGCGGCCAACGCCCCAGCTTTCCTTTGCCATTCGGCAGCTTCATTGCAAAAGTGGCGTCATGATCACGGCTTCGCATAATCCTAAAGAATACAATGGTTACAAAGCCTATGGCGCCGATGGTGGACAATTAATTGGGCCGGATGATAAACTGGTAATGGCCGAAGTTGCCAAAATCAGCAATATTGATGAGATCAAGTTTAACCGGTTGGAAGAAAATATTGAGCTGATTGGCGAAGAAATGGACCAGCTCTACCTGGAAAAGATCAGCGCTTTATCGGTTTCTAAAGAGGCCATTCAACGCCAAAAAGATTTAAAAATCGTTTACTCCCCTATTCACGGAACCGGTATTACTCTGGTGCCTAAAGCACTGGAAAAATTTGGCTTTACCAATGTTCATTTGGTAGAAGAGCAGATCAAACCGGATGGAAATTTCCCTACCGTGATTTATCCAAATCCGGAGGAAAAAGAAGCCCTTACTTTGGCTTTAGCCAAGGCCCAAGCCATTGATGCCGACCTGGTATTAGCCACCGACCCGGATACCGACCGCGTGGGCATTGCCGTTAAAAATAATGAGGGCGAATTTATTCTGCTCAACGGAAACCAAACCGGCTCTTTGCTGATCTATTATATGCTAAATGCCTGGCAAAAACATGGCAAATTAACCGGCAACGAGTATATCATTTCAACCATCGTTACCACCAACCTAATCAATAAAATAGCCGAATCCAAAAATGTGCCTTGCTATAATACGCTTACCGGCTTTAAATGGATTGGCGCAGTAATGACTCAATTGGAAGGCAAGAAAACCTTTATTGCCGGCGGTGAAGAAAGCTATGGCTATTTGATCGGCGATTTGGTGCGGGATAAAGACGCAGTAATTTCATGTGCTTTTATTGCCGAAATGACCGCTTTTTACAAAGATCAGGGAAGCAGTTTGTTTGATGCCATGCTGAATATGTACCAGGAATATGGCTTCTACAAAGAAAAACTGGTAGCCATTACCAAAAAAGGCAAAAGCGGTGCCGAAGAGATCAAAGCCATGATGGAGCGCTTTAGAATTGCACCTCCAAAAACCTTGAACGGCTCCAAAGTAAGTATGCTGAAAGATTACGAAAAAGGCATCGAAACCGATCTTTCGTCCGGAAAAACCCAGGCTTTGGATCTTCCTAAATCAGACGTTTTACAATTCATTACTGAAGATGGCAGCATTATTTCAGCCAGACCTTCCGGTACCGAGCCAAAGATCAAATTCTATTGCAGCGTAAAAGCCGATCTGGCCGATAAAGCCGCCTTTAATAAAGCTGAGCAACAACTGGAAGATAAAATCTCCTCTATCATGAATGATTTGGCGGTTTAACCTTCATCTTAAAAAACGTTTTTCGTCTGTCGTCCATCGTCTTTAGAGGCAATTTCAACGACAGACGACAAACGAAAGATCAACAATTAAAGCTAAATTTGCCGCATGAGAACGAGTATTTTTATTGCATCGGCCCTGTTGGTATTGCAATCTTGCACCAATAAAACAGAGCAAAAACTACCTTATTTAGGCCACCGCGAACCGGTTGAACGCGAAGTAGATGGCAAAATGGTAACCGATACCCTTTATCAAACCATCGAACCTTTTACTTATTTAAATCAGGACAGTGTGCCAGTAAGCAATAAGGATTTCGACAATAAAATTTACGTTGCTGATTTTTTCTTCACCAGTTGTACTACCATTTGCCCGGAAATGCACCGGAATATGTTGAAGCTTTATGAGAAGTTTAAAAACAATCCACAGGTTAAATTTCTCTCTCATACCATCGACTCAAAATACGATCTTCCCTCCCGCTTAAAAAAATATGCCGATAAACTGGGCGTACAAGGCAATCAATGGGAATTTGTACACGGTTCTAGTGATTCCATCTATAATGTATCGGCCAAAAATTACCTGGTAGCAGCTTATGAAGACAAAACCGATCCGCAAGGATTTGTACATCAGGGCTGGTTTATACTGGTTGATAAAAACAAGCATATGCGTGGCGCTTACGATGGCACCAAAGCCGATGCAGTGGATCAGCTGATGAAAGACATGGAAATCCTGCTTAAAGAAGAAAGCGGAAATGAGAAATAAACTGATTCTGGCTGGCGGGCTTTTATTAATTTTCAGCATCTTAATAGGAGCCTGCCAAACTGAGCAGGAAATTAATTACCGGCGTTATTATGTCAATGGCAAAGGATTGTATGAACGTCATTGCCAAAACTGCCACAACGCCGATGGTACAGGCTTGCAGAACCTCTACCCGCCCCTAACCGATACGCTTTTTATCAGCCAGAATAAAGATAAACTGGCCTGTATGATTAAATATGGTTTAAATCAAAAAATCATCATCAACGGCAAAGAGTACGACAGTCCCATGCCAGGCAATAATAGTTTAACCGATATGGACGTTGCCCAATTAGTGGTTTATATCAGTAATTCCTTTGGCAATCAATTAGGGCACTATGAAGTAGATCAGGCCCATGCCGACCTGCAGAAATGCAAATAATGGATTAGAGGTTAGGGTTTATCTGTAGAGGGTTTAGAGTTTAGGGTTTAGATCATTGTCTATGTCTGAATAGTGTTGACCGCTTGATATTACCTTGCATCCATTAATTTACAAACAATGCATCTGGATTCAGAGCCAGATTCCCCCCCAAACCCTAAACTCTAACCTCTAAACATTTTCTTACTCTAAACCCTAACCTCTTAAACCCTTCCCCCTAACCATCTACTCTAAACCAAAAACTGTATATTTGCATCTGCAAGCCGTTCTATCGCTGTCCAATTTTATTGGAGAGAGGAAAGTCCGGGCAACACAGAGCATCTTGCTTCCTAACGGGAAGGCCCGGGTAAAACCGGAGACGGAAAGTGCCACAGAAAACAAACTACCTCCCGGAGCAATCCGGGCGGAAAAGGTGAAAACGTGAGGTAAGAGCTCACGGCCTTGTATGGCGACATACATTTCGGTAAACCCCAGGAGTTGAAAGACCAAATAGGCTAACGCATGTAGGGCTGCTCGTCCGATGTTAGTGGGTAGGTCGTTTGAGCATGTCAGCAATGGCATGCCTGGATAAATGATAGAAATCAGGATTTTTCCTGATACAGAACCCGGCTTACAGGCTTGCATTTTTATTTTTTTAGACGCTCCTGGATCAGGAATCTTATTTAAAACTATCCTTATATTCGCAAAAAACATCCCCTGTTTCCATGGGGAGGAAGAAGCTTTTTATGGCAAAAATTTTAATAATTGACGATGAGCGGGCTATCCGCAGTACCTTGCGGGAAATCCTTGAATATGAAGAATATCAGGTGGATGATATTGATAACGGCATTGATGGATTAGACCTGATTAAAAAGAATGCGTACGACCTGGTGTTGTGTGACATTAAAATGAATAAGATGGACGGCATGGAAGTTCTTTCTGAAGGACTAAACATTCATCCGGATCTGCCTTTTATTATGATCTCAGGCCATGGCACCATTGAAACTGCCGTAGAGGCCAGCAAAAAAGGCGCTTATGATTTTATTTCTAAACCACCAGATTTAAATCGCCTGTTAATTACCGTACGAAATGCCCTGGAGCGTGGAAACCTGGTTACAGAAACCAAGGTTTTAAAACGCCGGGTTAGCAAAACCCGCGAAATGCTGGGCCAGTCGGCGGCTATTAATCGAATAAAAGACACCATTGAACGGGTTGCTCCTACCGATGCTCGAGTATTGATTACCGGCGCCAACGGAAGCGGTAAAGAACTGGTAGCCCGCTGGCTGCATGAAAAATCGAACCGGGCTAATGCACCGCTAATTGAAGTGAACTGTGCGGCTATTCCATCCGAATTGATTGAAAGTGAGCTGTTTGGCCACGAGAAAGGCTCGTTTACTTCGGCGGTAAAACAACGGATCGGTAAATTTGAGCAAGCTAATGGCGGCACTTTATTTTTGGACGAGATTGGCGATATGAGCCTTTCGGCCCAGGCCAAAGTATTGCGGGCATTGCAAGAAAATAAGGTTACCCGTGTGGGCGGAGAAAAAGAAATTGAAGTAAATGTGCGGGTAATTGCCGCAACCAATAAGGATCTGCAGAAAGAAATTGAAGCCGGTACTTTCCGGATGGATTTATACCATCGTTTAAGTGTAATTCTAATCCACGTTCCGCACTTAACCGAGCGTAAAGACGATATTCCACTGATTGCCCAGAATTTTTGTGAAGAAATTTGCGAAGAATACGGAATTCCTGTTAAAAAAATCAACGATGCAGCCATGGAGGCTTTAAAAAGTATGCCTTGGACGGGAAATGTTCGCGAACTTCGGAATATGGTAGAACGACTGATTATTTTAAGCGATAAAGTGATTACCGATAACGATGTGAGAACCTATGCTAATCCGGCTGCTTCGGTTAGTCTGGCTAACAATAGCCATGTTCCAGCGTCTTCAGGCTATAATTTTGATCAGTTTAATAATTTCCAGGAGTATAAAGATTTTGCTGAACGCGAATACATAAAATACAAATTGGAGAAAAACAATTGGAATGTATCTAAAACAGCCGACGATATCGATATCCAGCGGAGTCATTTATACAGTAAAATTGAGAAATACGGCCTGAAACGGACGGAATAAATCTTAACAACCTATTTCTCTGAATTTCTTTTTGCCTGAATCACAGTTTTAAACTAAAATTCTGTGATTCAGGCATTTTTATTAAACCCCTCACTTAAATTCACTAGAGAATATTTATTTCCTTTCCGTTAAATTTCTGCCAGACTTTCTATATCTTACACCTAAAGTCAGAATCGAATTTTATGAAACGGACGGTACTTTTATTAGCAGTTTTATGTTCCTGGCTTAAATGCTCAGCACTTTGTGGCAGCACAGGCTTACGGTTATGGCCATCAGGGAAAACCGTTAAACAAAATACCCTTTTTGTTATTAACGGATACTCTGATAGTGAATACATCTATCAACTGAATAAAAAGTATCCCATCTATCTCCGTTCTGGGGATGAAAAGATCGAACTAAAGGTATGGGAAATCTTAACTGGCTACCATGTCATTCAAGCTATAATAATTCCGGAAAAAAAATTAGCAGCGGGAAAAGAGTATCAGCTATTTATAGACAGTTTGCCGAAATATGCGCCCCCATACCATAAAGGATACACCGGCTTTGAAAAATATATACCTGCAAAATGGTT
>DASQIU010000027.1:0-7263 GCA_035631395.1 Daejeonella sp.
CATTAAAACGAAGTGGATTTTAATTAAAAATTTATAATTGTATCTTAATTAGGAAGATTGCGTATAATTTGCCTTAAGAAATGTTTAACGCTAATAAAATTAGGGTAATTACGTATAGGATAGAGCTACAATGTCTTTAAAATCAAATTTTAGTACCATCTTAATTATTGATCAGAAACAAGGAAAAACTAAATCTATAAATGTAAAAACCGGGCACATTAATAAACTAAAATATTACACTGTAGTATTCGCCTTGCTCCTTTTAACTCTAAGCGGATTAACCATTTTCCTTTTTAATAAGGTTAATAAACATGAGGAAGAAAAACACCATTTAATGGTGAAAATCAACACCTTAAAAAGTCAAATACCAGCACCAACAGATACCACTAAAGCAAAAAACTATATTCAGAGTATAGAAAATAAGCTCAAAAAAATCAATGATTATCTTAAAAAAAGAGGAGTAAAAGGATTCACCACTATTTCTGTAGGAGGTAATGAAATATCTGGTGAAAATCTAACCGTAGAAGAAAATTATAATTTGTTTGAAGATTATCTCGAAAAAATCTTTTCCGGCTTATTGCATACACCAACAGGATTTCCCAGCAAACCCTCGCTCACATCTTCATTTGGATATAGAAATAATCCATTCCATTCCGGGGAAAGCGACTTCCATTCCGGCCTTGATTTTAAAGGCAACAAGGGGGATGAAGTTAGAAGTACCGCAAATGGAAAAGTGATACATGCCGGATGGTACCAGGGTTATGGCAATTGCGTACGCGTAGAACATAAAAATGGTTTTGAAACTTTATATGGCCATTTGTCTAAAATTGATGTAAAAGAGGGCCAAAAAATAAGTGCCAATCAAGTAGTCGGACTCATAGGTTCAACGGGACGTTCTACAGGAAATCATCTTCATTACGAAGTTCGAAAAAACAGTAAACCGATTAATCCTATTAATTTTCTAAGCCTTAATTAAGCTTTTCAATGAAAAAAATGTTTAAGAAATCAAAAAACTACTCTCAGGAAGGAATTCCAACCCTTATTAGTAAAGGCTGTGTTATAGAAGGACAGATTAGATCGGCGGCTGTTATTCAGATTGATGGAAGTATTATTGGAGATGTCATCAATGCAGAAAACCTTATTATCGGAGAAAATGGCTTAATTGAAGGAAATGTTCAAACCAAAGAAATAATTATTTTTGGAATTATTAATGGGAATGTTACTGCCGATTCCATTGAAATTAAAAGCTCGGGTAAAGTTTCCGGCAAAATAAGAACTCAAAAATTACAGGTGGAGAGCGGCGCCGTTTATAATGGAATACTCGCAATGGAAGGCTTATCAGAATCAATTACTCAAGTCTAAATTATCTGCATTTTGCAATTTTGCCTAATGAGGCATTTGGAACGAAATAGGGAAAAAGTTTAGGGTTATTATTGAAATGGCTTCCGTTTGATGGTGTTTTATATTGCGTCCAATTAAGAATTAGGGCAACTCCAGGTATTGATTCCGTATAGCCCGGGAACTCCTGTCTGCTTAAATAACAAAAAAGAATACGCGACACGCGTGCGCTAGCAGATCATGTCGAACTTTCGATTAATATTATTTCAAAAGAAATATTGACTTAAAAAACTTGGATGTTCTTTCTCAGATTCATAGTTATAGATTCCTAATAATATCTTACTATTTTCCTTTACTTTATCCTTTTCACTAAAAGTCTTCCATTCAGTTTTCCATAAAATGTCAATTAGCTTTTCGTCTATTGGAGCTTCGAAACCACTAACAATTCTTATATTTTTTATTTTAAGGTCTGAACTAAATGTTATTTCATAAATACCATATTTTTTATCCAATTCAATTCCTTTAAATTGTTGTAAAGAGTCATTTAGGGTGGTACCTTTTTCCATATAATAAACCTTATCTGTGTAATCGACTCCTTTAGACTTTAGTATCCTTAATATTTCTAATTCTCGTTTTTCTTGTTTTATGTAACGATTATCTAAGTACGCCAAACCCGAACACATTCCGACTCCATAATTACCATCTTTGTTTTTATAGGCATATGCAACTAGTTTAGTATTTTCCGGAATGAAAATATCACAAGAACTCCCAATTTCCTCATCACTACTTCTTCCATAAACATAGATTGATTTTAATGCGTCACCTTTAAACAATTCATCAATCTGAATATCAGCTTTATATCCCATCTCATCAGTCTTATTTAGATATATTTTCTTTATGGTAATGCTTGCAACAAAATCTGCACGTATATATTTTTCAGTCAGATTTGGATAATCACAAACACAAGCAAATGCTTGGATTGATTGAAAAAGAAATATCCCAAACAGAATTTTTTTCATAATTGCACCTAACGATTTACAGATTTTAATATTTATCAATTAATCAAAGTTTACCCAAGATAATTATTTCAAAGGACAATTAGGTCAACTGACATCCTCTGATCTTGGCATAAAATTCCAAAAATTTACGATTTTCAAAATCTTTAATTCCCCCATCCGATTGACTAATGGGGACCCCTCCCTGCGCTAATTACAAAGTACTAAACCGATAACTGGTTTTATGCCTGTACTCTTCTCCCGGCCGTAAAATGGTATTGGGGAAAGAGGGAATATTTACCGCATTGGTATGCTGCTGGGTTTCTAAACAAAAGGAGGTAAAAGGTTTATAATGCTTCCCCGATTTGCCGCCAGATACATTCAGGTATTTTCCGGTATAAAACTGTACTCCGGGCTGATCGGTGAATATTTCTAACTGAATACCCGTTTGCGGAGAATATACGCTGGCGGCTTTTCCCCAGACGCCGGCAGGTTTATCCAACACAAATCCCTGGTCATAGCCTTCTTCAGGTTTCCAGTCATGCTGAATAGTTTTTGGCTGGGTAAAATCATGAGCAGTTCCATGAACGTCCAGCAGTTTGCCTGTTGCCACATAATCCTTATCCTGGGCTAAATATTTACTGGCCGGAATTTCAACCACATGTCCGCCAATAAAACTGCCATCGCCATTCAGATTAAAATAAGTATGATGAGTCATGTTAATGGCCGTAGGCTTATCGGTATGCGCTTTTATTTCCAGGATAAGTTCATTGCAGGTATTGATCTCAAAACTGATCTCCACGTTCAAATTGCCCGGAAAGCCCTCTTCCCCATCCACACTTAGATAGCTAAAAACCGCCTTGGGCAAAGGCTTATTCTCTACCGAAACCATATTCCAAACCTTCTTATCAAATCCACTAAAACCACCATGCAACTGATGAGGCGGCGTGTTGGCCGAAACCTGAACCATATGTCCATCCAGCGGAAAACGGGCATTGGCAATCCGGTTAGCATAACGTCCAATAATTGCCCCGAAATAAGGATAATTGGCCAGATAATCTTCAGACAGATAACTCTGTAAATCATCAAATCCCAGCACCACATCAATTCCTTTGCATTCACGGTCGGGAACAATTAACGATTGGATCAATCCGCCATAATTACTGAGGCAAACTCGCATGCCTTTATCATTCTCCAGCGTAATGCCATAAACCTCCTGGTTTTGGTGCAGAAATAAAACGTCAGATTGGGTAGCTTTCACAAATCAGTATGTTTAAGGTAAAACAGATACTTAAAATTACTTAAATATCATTTATACGATTGAATTGTTTCGTGAAAAACAAATATAGCTCCCAAGAATTGACACTGATGGTTTCGCTGATTTTATTTCAAATTATTCTGCGTCCTTTTCTGCGCTAATCTGCTCAATCTGCGGAAGAAAATATAGCCCCGCAGATTTCACGGATTGACGCAGATTTTTCCGCAGATTTTATTTCTGTTTCTACTTGCGCTAATCTGCGAGAAAATAATTAAGCGGCAAAAACGCTTTCAAAAAAAATGCTTTATTTTGATTCATGTTAAAATTAAAGCTCGATGAACTGAACCGGGCAAGCGTTGAAGAGTTTAAGCAACAAGAAAAATTACCCCTTACGGTTATTTTAGATAATGTGCGCAGCATGCACAACATTGGTTCCATATTTCGCACCGCCGATGGATTTGCCGTAGAACAGATCTATTTATGCGGAATAACGGCCCAGCCTCCGCATCGCGAGATCGAAAAAACGGCCTTGGGGGCCACGCAATCCATCGATTGGATTTATTTTAAAGATGTTCAGGAGGCCATTAAGCAATTGAAAGATCAGGGATATCAGATCATTGCCGTAGAACAGGCCAATAAAAGCACCATGCTCAACCATTTTGCTCCGGCAGAAAACGAGAAATATGCACTTATTTTTGGGAATGAGGTGAATGGAGTGAGCGACGAAGCCATGCAAATGATTGATGCCTGCATTGAAATACCCCAGTTTGGCACCAAACACTCCTTTAATATTGTAGTTTCTGCCGGTATTGTTTTATGGGATTTCCTATCGAAACTGAAATTAAAAAAGTGAATTTATGAACCCCAATGCACTTGTCAAAAAACTGCAGATCAAAGCTGCACAGAAAGTTTTACTGCTTAATGCTCCTGAAAATTACGTTGCTTTATTAGACCCGCTTCCGCAAAATGTGGACTTGCTTTTTAATGCTGAGGGAACTTTTGATCATATCCAACTATTTGTAAAGAACAGCCAGGAGTTAAAACGCGATCTGTCTTGGGTACAATCTCATTTACGCCCAGACACCGTTTTCTGGATCTGCTACCCCAAGAAAAGTTCGGTTATAAAATCAGATCTGGGCATGATGAAATCCTGGGATGAAACCGCCCAATATGGACTTGATACCGTATCTGCCGCCGCCATTAATGAAACCTGGACGGCTCTGCGTTTTAAACCGAAAGACCAGGTAAAAAAATCAGAAGCCTGCAATACGGAGATCCAAAATAACCCACTGGGAGATTATATTGATATACAAAACCGTCAGATCAAGTTGCCTGAAGATCTGAAAACGGCTCTGGAAGTACAGCCTCAAACCCTGCAATTTTTCGACACCCTGTCTTTCACCAATAAAAAGGAATACGTTTCCTGGATATTAACGGCAAAACAAGAAAAAACCAGAACCGATCGCTTACAAAAAACAGTAGAAAAACTGCTGTTAGGCAAGAAAAACCCTTCCGAAAAATAATAACAAGCCTATTAAAGGAATAAAACTGCATTTTATATCCCTGATACAGAATAAACTACCGCCGATTTTCAAAATAGACGCTGTTTTGAACCTAAATATCAAAAAAAATCCTACTTTTGTGACGGGTAAGTCTTTTACGACCAGCTCCTTTTGAACTCCCCCAGGGTGGGAACACAGCAAGGGTAGAAAGTTGAGCGGTGCGATAAAAGGGGCTTGCCCACTTTTTTTATTTGCTAATGCCAATGAGTTCATGAGCTCAATCAACAATAGTCAGCAAAACCTCCTCCTTTTAAATCCACTCAATTTTCTTTATAAATTGTCAAAATTTACCGGCACTTGCCTGCTGCTAGTAAATTGTGTTTTACCTTTACGGCAAAACAATGAAAATCAGGATTTTAATATCCATCCCATAGCAAACACACTCACAGCAATATATCCAATATGAAATTTTTCATCGATACGGCAAATCTTGCCCAGATTAAAGAAGCACAAGACTTAGGCGTTTTAGACGGAGTAACCACCAATCCCAGCCTGATGGCCAAAGAAGGCATCAGCGGTGCGGAAAACATCATTAATCATTACAAAGCCATTTGCGAAATTGTAGATGGAGATGTAAGCGCCGAAGTTATTGCCACCGATTTTGAAGGAATGATCAAAGAAGGTGAAGAATTAGCCGCCCTGAATCCTAAAATTGTGGTAAAAGTTCCCATGATCAAAGATGGCATCAAAGCTCTGAAATACTTTTCATCTAAAGGCATTAAAACCAATTGTACCCTGGTATTCTCAGCCGGACAGGCTTTATTGGCCGCCAAAGCCGGAGCCACTTATGTTTCTCCTTTTATTGGCCGTTTAGATGATATTTCAACCGACGGGTTAGCCTTGATCTCTGACATTCGCTTAATATTTGACAATTATGGTTATGCTACCGAAATTTTAGCGGCTTCTGTACGTCACCCAATGCACATTATTGAATGTGCCAAATTAGGCGCCGATGTAATGACCGGACCTTTATCAGCTATTTTAGCCCTGATGAAACACCCGCTTACCGATAATGGTTTAGCTCAGTTTTTGACCGATCATGCCAAAGCGGCTGGGAAATAAGCGCTAAAACATAAAATTACTTCAAAGGATGTTCCCAATCAGAACATCCTTTTTTCATTGTTCATCCGCCGTTATTCGTTTATCGTCTACCGTTACCTGTGAAAATTCGGTCAATTCATATAATTCGTGCACTTCTTTTTCATTAGAACCAAAGTCCCTGCTATCTAAACCTGATTGAAGTGGAAAACCCGGAATGAAGCCTGACGCCAGGAAGGCGAAATGAGGATTTGGAACGGAAAGCGGGACTACCGAAAGCGATGGAATAGAGAGATTACTTTTCTAAAAATATTCTTCCGACGTTTATCGTCCATTGTCGTTCGTGTGAATTCGTGTTTATTCAATTATAATTCCTGTCTCTTTCTTCCAATAATTTCTTATTTTACCACTAATGAACCCGGTTTTAGACATCCTGATCATTGGCGGCGGCCCTATTGGCCTGGCCTGTGGCATTGAGGCGCAGAAAAACAAGCTCTCTTATCTGATTGTAGAAAAAGGTTGCCTGGTAAATTCCCTGTACCATTACCCGGTTAACATGACTTTTTTCTCCACTTCCGAGCGGCTGGAAATTGGGAGTGTGCCTTTTGTATCCAACAATATCAAACCCACCCGGTCTGAAGCCTTGGAATATTACCGCCGCATAGCCGATAATTTTCACCTGGACATCCACCTGTTTGAAGAAGTATTATTGGTGGTAAAAAAGCCGGGGCATTATATCATCCATACTTCTAAAACCGATTATAGCGCAAAAAACATCATTATTGCCACCGGATTTTATGATATCCCCAATAAAATGAATATCCCGGGAGAAGATCTTCCCAAAGTAAAACACTATTATAAAGACCCTCATTTTTATGCCCGGCAACGGGTTTTGGTGGTTGGCGCCAATAATTCGGCGGTAGATGCCGCCCTGGAAACCTTCCGCAAAGGAGCCCAGGTAAGCATGCTGATCAAAGGCGATGAAATTGGTCAGCGGGTAAAATATTGGGTCAAGCCCGATATTGAAAACCGAATTAAGGAAGGAAGCATTAAAGCCTATTTCAACTCCCGT
>DASQIU010000028.1:0-13969 GCA_035631395.1 Daejeonella sp.
AGGTGTGAGAGTAGGTCGGCGCCTTCCTTTATACAGCCCTTGTCCCTTGGACAGGGGCTTTTTTGTTTTCAGGCCGGCGGATCGCCCTAGGGCCATCAGCCAGTAGCGGCCCAACCTAAACCCAACCTAAACCTGAGGGGATCGCAAAGCCCGCCCGGGGCCCTTCGCCCTCCGGCATGCCGCCTCCTCCTTTGCCGGGCGGCCTTGCAGCGGGACTGACGCCCCCAAGGAGTATCGGACCTTTGTTTTCTAAAAAAATCAACTCATCAGTTTATTGCTCATTCATCACATTTTCACCGATAATTTCTGATGTCAAGTCTAAAAGGTTAATTTAGGCTATCTGCATTTACTATGGAAACATTTACCCTCCCTTTTCAACTGGCCACTGATTTTATTAACCGTACTAACCGGACGATTTTTTTGACCGGAAGAGCGGGAACAGGTAAAACCACTTTTTTGCGGCAGATAAAAGAGCAAACACACAAGCAAACGGCTATTGTTGCCCCTACGGGTGTGGCTGCAATTAATGCCGGTGGATCAACCATTCACTCTTTTTTTCAACTACCTTTTAAT
This sequence comes from Daejeonella sp., assembly GCA_035631395.1. Classification (GTDB taxonomy): domain Bacteria; phylum Bacteroidota; class Bacteroidia; order Sphingobacteriales; family Sphingobacteriaceae; genus Daejeonella. The sequence continues at coordinate 574 of DASQIU010000028.1, forward strand.
CCGTATTTACCTGAAAAAAATGGCGATTTGGCTACACATGCCATTAGGGGAAAAAGTGATTTGATTGGACGCTTGAAAATTACGAGTATGCGCCGGAAAATTTTGCAGGAATTGGAGCTGCTGATCATCGATGAGATCAGTATGGTGCGTTGTGATATGCTGGATGCGATTGATGTGATTTTACGCCATTACCGATATCGCCCTAATGAGCCTTTTGGCGGAGTACAGCTTTTATTGATAGGGGATATGTTTCAGCTTTCGCCCGTGACTGTAGAGCACGAATGGCGGGAACTTTCCAGATATTATCAGAGCCCATACTTTTTTCATAGCCGGGTAATGATGCAGGAGCCACCGGTTTATATAGAGCTGGATAAGATTTTTAGGCAGAGGAATGAGCAATTTATTCATTTGCTAAATGAGGTGCGTAATAATAGTTTATCGGAGGCGGGATTGGCCTTATTGAAGGAACGTTACCGGCCGAGTTTCATTCCGGATAAGGAAGAAAACTATATTATCCTGAGTACTCATAATTATATTGCCGATAAGGTTAACGCAGAAGAGTTGGCACTCTTGCCTGGTGAGAGTGTTTTTTTTGAGGCTCTAATTAAAGGGGAATATCCTGAAAAAAGCTACCCGATTGAAAAGGATCTGGTGTTGAAGGTTGGCGCCAAAGTGATGTTTATAAAAAATGACCTGAATAAGGAAAAGCGCTATTTTAATGGAAAAATTGGCACTGTTGAACAAATTGGAGATGACTTTATTCAGATACAATGCCCAGGTGATGAGGATCCGATTAGAGTTGGTAAGTACATCTGGGAAAATGTGCGCTATGAGGTTAATCCGCAAACCAAACAAATGGACGAGCGGGTTATTGGTACTTTCCAGCAGTTTCCCTTGCGCCTGGCTTGGGCAATTACTATTCACAAAAGTCAGGGTTTAACGTTTGAAAAAGCTATTATCGATGCCGGAAAGGCGTTTGCACCGGGGCAGGTATACGTTGCCCTAAGCCGTTGCACCTCATTGGATGGACTGGTATTGAAGAGTCCTATCAATATTCACAGTTTAAATAGCGATGCTCACATTGTTCTACATAGCAAGAGCAAGCCCAGTATGAAAGAAAATGAGCTGAATTTGGACCAAGAAAAAATCAGGTATCAGCAACAAATTCTTTTTGGATTGTTCAATTTTAATGATTGCATTGGGCAATTAGAGGGACTTTTACAATATGTGGAGACTAGCCCAAATTCTTTTAATGCAGAAACGGTACCTTATTTAAATAATATTTGCAATCTGGTAAAGACTTTACAGATTACTGCGCAAAAGTTTCATAGCCAGCTGCAGAATATCTTTAAAAATGCTGAATTGCTTAATGTTCAATTGCAGAACCGTTTGGCAGCAGCTTGTCCTTATTTTAATGAAGAGATTGCAAAAATTCTAAGCCTGTTAAATCAATCACCGGCTATAACCGATAGCAAAATACATGCGCAGACTTATAATGATGAGCTGAAAAATAGTTTTTCAGGATTGGCGCAAAAACAGCATATATTGAATGGTATCCGGGAGTTATTTTCTGTGGATACGTATTTTAAAGTTAAAAACGGATTCATTACTCCCAATTTTACGGTTAATGCTTATGCGGCAAGTAGTACAACGGATAGCCACGTAACTGAAAGTTTATATCCCGATTTGCTTCGGCGTTTGCGTAACCTACGCAATGAAATCTGCGCAGCTAAAGATTTACCAGTATTTATAGTAGCGGGCAGTACTACCTTATTGGAGCTGTCTAACTTTTTGCCCTTAACCTTAGAGGATATGGGTAAAATTTCTGGTTTTGGACCAGCCAAAATAAAAACTTATGGACAAAGGTTTTTGGATGTGATCAGTGAGTATTGTGCCGAGAATAAGCTGGAAACCAGAATGCAGGAGAAGCTTTCTAAAAAGCAAAAGAAGGAGCCAAAAGCTAAGGAGATAAAGCCCGATACGAAATCAATCTCCTTTGGATATTATAAAGAAGGTAAAACGATAGCAGAAATTGCGACCATCCGAAATTTTACCGCCGGGACCATTTTGGGACACTTAGCCCATTATGTGGTAAAAGGTGAACTGGATATGTTGGAATTTGTAAATCCTGAAAAAGTGAAACTGATTGAAAATGCTTTGGTAAATTATACCGGCGAAGGCCTGAATCCTTTAAAAGAGCAGCTAGGTGAGGAAATTAGCTATGACGAGCTTCGCCTGGTGGTAAATTGCTGGAAAGCCCGGCAACATACAACAGAGCTTGTTTCCAAAGCCTAAGACTTTTTTAACATTTGAACTTTCTAGCGGTAACCTGGGTAGTAATCTGAGTGTTATTCCTTATCTTTGCGCAAAAAAAATAATAACCGATGAATATCAGTGTAGGATCTCGACGTGAAGTTTTAGTGCATATAGAGAAATATATGTTGGAGAAAATGGATGAATATTTAAAGCCCATTGAAACTAACTGGCAACCTGCTGATTTATTACCAGACTCTACCAAGCCTGATTTTTATAACGAAATAAAGGAACTAAGAGAGAATGCCAAGGCGCTTCCTTATGATTTGGTAGCGGTATTAATTGGCGATACTATTACCGAGGAGGCGTTGCCTACTTACGAATCATGGCTGACCATGGTGGACGGTATTTCAAGAGATGAAGAAGGTGGCTGGATGAAATGGGTACGGCACTGGACAGCAGAGGAAAACCGTCATGGTGATCTGTTGAATAAATACTTGTACCTGTCTGGTCGGGTTGATATGCGCCAAATGGAAATCTCTACGCAATATTTAATTGCCGATGGATTTGATATCGGTACCGGCCATGATCCTTATCGTAACTTTATCTATACCAGTTTCCAGGAGCTGGCTACTAATATCTCACATCGTCGGGTAGCTTCTTTAGCTAAAAAAGATGGTGATGCCCTGCTTTCAAAAATGTGCGGAGTTATTGCTGCCGATGAGGCCCGTCATGCCAAGGCTTATAAAGATTTTATGTTACGCATTTTTGAAGTGGATACCAGCGAAGCCATGATTGCTTTTGAGGCGATGATGCGTAATAAAATTGTGATGCCTGCTCATTTCCTGCGTGAAGTAGGACTGAAAATGGGACAGACCTTTGGACATTTTACCGATGCTGCTCAGCGTTTAGGCGTTTATACTGCTATTGATTATGTGGATATCATGAAGCAGTTAATTACCGACTGGAATATTGAAGGCTTACGCGATTTGAACGAGGCCGGAGAAAAAGCCCGTGATTATGTATTGAATTTACCAGCCAGATTATTAAGAGTGGCTGATCGGATGAAAAATCCGGATTTGGAATATAAATTTACCTGGATAGCTGGATAAGGTAATCCGTTTGTCGTTTGTCGTTTAGAAAGGACGGTAGACGATAAGCGGATAACGTAAACGAAAAAATCCCTTGAGATTCTCAAGGGATTTTTTCGTGCTTACATGTTTCTGCGGTACTGCCCGCCCACATTATATAAGGCATTGCTGATTTGTCCTAAAGAACAAACTTTACATACCTCCATCAGCTTTTCGAAGATATTTTCGCCCCTTACAGCTGCTTTCTGCAGATCTTTTAATAAGTCGGTTGAAACCTGTTCATTGCGCTTTTGGAAAGCTTCTAAAGCGCTTATCTGGAACTGTTTTTCTTCCTCTGTAGCTCTGATTACTTCTGAAGGAATAATGGTTGGCGAACCATTTTTGCTTAAGAAAGTATTCACACCGATAATCGGGAATTCGCCGGTATGTTTCAGGGTTTCGTAATAAAGGGATTCTTCCTGGATTTTTCCACGCTGGTACATGGTTTCCATAGCTCCTAAAACACCGCCACGGTCATTGATCCGTTTAAACTCAGTCAAAACGGCTTCTTCCACCAGGTCAGTTAATTCTTCAATGATGAAAGAACCCTGTAACGGATTTTCATTTTTAGCTAAACCCAATTCCCGGTTTATGATTAGCTGAATGGCCATAGCCCGCCGAACAGATTCTTCAGTTGGCGTGGTAATGGCCTCATCGTAGGCATTGGTATGCAGAGAATTACAGTTGTCGTAAATGGCATACAGCGCCTGCAGCGTAGTGCGGATATCATTAAAATCAATTTCCTGCGCATGCAGTGAGCGGCCGGAAGTTTGAATATGATATTTTAATTTCTGCGAACGATCGTTTCCATTGTATTTGTATTTAATGGCTTTAGCCCATATTCTGCGGGCCACACGGCCAATTACCGCATATTCCGGATCAATTCCGTTGGAGAAAAAGAAAGACAGGTTAGGTGCAAAATCATCAATATGCATGCCCCGGCTTAAATAGTATTCCACGAAAGTGAAACCATTACTCAGGGTAAAGGCCAATTGTGAAATTGGATTGGCGCCGGCTTCGGCAATATGATAGCCGGAAATAGATACCGAATAGAAATTACGAACTTTCTGGTCGATGAAATATTTCTGAATATCGCCCATCATCCGCAAAGCAAATTCGGTAGAAAAAATACAGGTGTTCTGAGCCTGGTCTTCTTTCAAAATATCGGCCTGCACTGTACCGCGAACCGTAGAAATGGCCTTGGCTTTGATCTTCTCATATACATCGGCTGGAAGAACCTGATCTCCGGTTACGCCTAAGAGCATCAATCCTAAACCATTATTTCCTTCAGGCAGATCGCCCTGGTAAGTTGGCCGGCTTAATTTTTTAGATTTATAGAGTGCCTCTATTTTGGCTTCTACTTCTTTTTCAAAGCCGTTTTCGCGAATGTATTTCTCGCATTGCTGATCAATGGCAGCATTCATGAAAAAGCCTAACAACATCGGCGCCGGTCCATTAATGGTCATGGATACGGAGGTAGAAGGATTACACAGATCGAAACCGGAATAGAGTTTTTTGGCATCGTCTAGTGTGGCAATGCTTACTCCGGAATTACCGATTTTACCATAAATATCGGGACGGATATGCGGATCCTCGCCATATAAAGTAACCGAATCAAAAGCAGTAGATAATCGGTGTGCCGGCTGACCTAATGAAACGTAATGGAAACGTTTGTTGGTGCGCTCGGGGCCGCCTTCACCGGCAAACATCCGGGTTGGATCTTCGCCTTCGCGTTTTAGAGGGAATACTCCGGCTGCATAAGGGAATTCACCGGGAACATTTTCGGTTAACAACCAGCGTAAAATGTCGCCCCAGGCTTCATATCGCGGTAGCGAAATTTTAGGAATCCGAAGTTTAGACAGTGATTCATAATATAGGGACTGGCGAATATCCTTATCCCGAACCTTGAATATAAATTCATCGGCCTGGTAACGCTTTTGAGTTTCCGGCCATTCGCGGAGTAAACGCTTGCATTCTCCATCCAGGTTATCTTCCAGGTTAGAGTATACTTGCTCTAATCCTTCTGGTGAGATGGTTTTATATTCTTTGGCCAGGTCTAAAACACCTTTAATCTGGAACATTTGCTGGGCAATAGCACATTGCTTGTTTACCCATTCCTTATAGCTTTGATTTGCTTCCGCGATTTCAGCCAGATAGCGTACGCGATCTGGTGGAATAATATAGCTTTTCTCTGCTTGCGATACCGACAACTCTTTGCGAACGCCCAGATCGGCGCCTGTTTTTTGAGTGATGGCTTTCATCAAGGCATGAAACAGATCGTTCATTCCCGGATCATTGAATTGCGAAGCCATGGTGCCAAATACAGGAAGGCTTTCGTCTGCGGCATCAAAAAGATGATGATTGCGTTTATATTGTTTACGCACATCGCGGATGGCATCCAGAGCGCCGCGTTTATCAAATTTGTTGATGGCTACCAGGTCGGCAAAATCCAGCATGTCAATTTTTTCCAATTGTGTAGCGGCGCCAAATTCCGGAGTCATCACATATAAAGACACATCGCAATGTTCGGTGATTTCTGTATCCGACTGGCCAATGCCCGAAGTTTCTACAATGATCAGATCATAACCGGCTGCTTTGCAAATGTCGATGGATTCCTGAACATATTTGGAAAGAGCCAGGTTGGCCTGGCGGGTGGCCAGAGAACGCATATACACTCTGGGATTATTGATGGAGTTCATCCGGATGCGGTCGCCCAACAGAGCTCCGCCGGTTTTCCGTTTGGATGGATCGACCGAGATAATGGCCAGGGTCTTATCGGTTTCAATCAAAAAACGTCTTACTAATTCATCTACCAGCGATGATTTACCAGCGCCTCCGGTTCCGGTAATTCCTAAAACCGGGATGTGCTTTTGGTTGATGAGTTTTTTGATCTCGCTTAAAAATTGCTCGGCTTCTTGCGGATGGTTCTCGGCTACGGTAATGGCCGAGGCAATGGCTACGGGCTCTTTGTTTAGCACACCCTTAAATTCGCCATTCAGTTGGGTTTTGGTCATGAAATCGCATTGCTGCAACATATCATTGATCATACCCTGAAGTCCCATCTTTCGGCCATCATCTGGAGAATATATCCGGGAAATGCCATAAGCTTGCAATTCTTCAATTTCGAAAGGAAGAATCACCCCGCCTCCGCCTCCAAATATTTTGATGTGTCCGGCCCCGCGTTGTTGCAAAAGATCGTACATATATTTAAAGTATTCCATGTGCCCACCCTGATAAGAGGTCATGGCAATACCTTGCACATCTTCCTGGATGGCACAGTTTACCACTTCATCTACCGAGCGGTTATGGCCCAGATGGATAACTTCTGCCCCAGACGATTGTAAAATCCGACGCATAATATTTATGGTAGCATCGTGGCCGTCAAATAAGGCAGCAGCAGTTACAAATCGTATTTTATGCTTGGGTTTATAAACTTCAGTAACATTCATACTTTTAAAATATGAACAAATGTAACCAAAAATTGGGTTATGGATTCTGTATTGGGGCAATTTAGCTTGGGTGGGATGATTAAGAAAAGAATACCAAGTTAAAATAAGTGAATGGTGTAATGGATTTTAAAAAATCTACTTTCATAAAAAAAGAGGGCTATGAAGCCCTCTTTTTAATCATTTTATGGGAGAAAAAAATAGCTTATTTTTTGCCAGAAGTTTTACCACTTCTTTCTCTTTCTTTTTTCTCATCCATAGTTTCGCGTTTTGGGTTATCACTTTTTCCTTGGCCGGAACCTTGTCCGCCGTGGCCTTTTTGAGTGTTAGGCATAATAGAAATTTTAAGATTGATAAATAGATGTTTAAATTTTAACAACTTAATAGGATACAGGTTTTAAAAAAGTGATGTCCTGTTTCACATTTTTTTTTACACTTATTTCTTTTTTGAAAAAAGGAACAGTTTTTTGCTTCGGAAACATCACATGGTTTAGCTTTCTGGATCCCTTTTTTTTGTCTTTGTTCGGCCTATTTTTTTAGGTCGATTAGAGAGAAAACTAATGCGTAAGTTTTGAATTTGTATCTTTGCCCAAGCTAACCGGTAGATTTAAAATAGAATACCGGTAGGTTTTTAGAATCCAGAAAATACGTTTTGAGCACTCCTTTAGATTTCGGGCATAAAAATTATAATCATTACGGCGCTTATCTGCGTAAAAAATACGATGGACAGCGGGTGTATAAAATCATTGCTGATGCTGGTTTTACCTGCCCTAACCGCGATGGAAGCAAAGGCTATGGAGGTTGCACCTATTGCAATGTAGATTCATTTACTCCTGAATTATCGCGTAAACTGCCTACCCTCCGTGAGCAAATAGAACAGGGTATGGAACGGGCTATCAAAAACTACCGGGCCGAAAAATTCATCATTTACTTTCAGCCTAACACCAATACGTATGCTCCAACGCATTATTTAAAAATGCTTTTTGATGAGGCTTTATCCATCAATACAGAAAATGTGGTTGGCCTTTCTGTAGGCACCCGTCCGGATTGTATTGATTTTGAGAAAATCGCTCTGCTGGAAAGTTACACCGACCGCTTTGATGTGGACCTGGAAATGGGCATGGAATCAATTTATAATGATACGCTGTTGCAGATTAACCGGGGCTGTACACATGAAGAGCTGGAGCAAGCATTAAAGTTGGCCGATTCTTCTAAAATAGATATTTGCGTGCATACCATTTTTGGTTTCCCTTGGGAAACGCAGGAAATGATGCTGCGTTATGCTCATGAAATTAACCGCTTCCCTCAAATTAAATTTGTAAAACTGCACCATCTGCATGTGGTTAAGGGCTCAATTATGGGCGCCCGCTTTAATCGGGAACCTTTTAAATTATTTTCACTAGAAGAGTACACCGATTTTCTGGCCCGCTTTATTCCGCTTTTACGACCGGATATTGTTATCCAACGCTTGTTTGGTTTAGCCGACTACGATTTGCTGATTGCTCCAAATTGGGGTTTAAAAAAATCAGAGATTCAATATTATATTGATAAAGGTTTGGAAAACAGAGGTATAGTGCAAGGAAGTGGATATGTGCCGGCAGGAATTCAGCTTGCTTAAACTCGTTAAAATCCCACCTAAAAAATTCTTCCCAAGCGAGGACCTGCTTCTTCGGAACAAATTTTATTTTCAAATCTTTATTGCCGGTCCACAAATTTGGGTAATTAAAAAAGTTTGCCTTTTAAGGCGATTGTCTTAGCTTTGCCAAACTAAAAATCAAGCAATGAGTGTTCTGGTTAATAAAGATTCAAAAGTAATAGTTCAAGGTTTTACGGGCAATGAAGGTACATACCATGCATCCCAGATGATTGAATATGGTACCCAGCTAGTTGGTGGAGTAACCCCTGGTAAAGGTGGTCAAACCCATCTTGGCCGTCCGGTTTTTAATACCGTTAAAGAAGCTGTAGAAAAAGCGGGTGCTGATGTATCCATCATTTTTGTACCTCCGGCTTTTGCCGCCGATGCCATTATGGAAGCCGCTGAAGCTGGTATCAAAGTTATTGTGTGCATTACCGAAGGGATTCCAACTAAGGATATGATCCAGGTAAAGGAATATATTTCTGATAAAGATTGCCGGTTAATTGGCCCGAACTGTCCGGGAATTATTACTGCCGATGAATCTAAAATTGGAATTATGCCAGGTTTCATCTTTAAAAAAGGAACTGTAGGCGTAGTGTCTAAATCAGGAACATTAACCTACGAAGCCGTAGATCAGGTAGTGAAAGCCGGTTTAGGTATTACTACCGCTATTGGAATTGGAGGAGATCCAATTATCGGTACTCCAACCAAAGAAGCAGTAGAATTGTTAATGAACGATCCGGAAACTGAAGGTATCATTATGATTGGCGAGATTGGCGGTGGCATGGAAGCTGAAGCTGCACGCTGGATCAAAGAAAATGGTACCAAACCAGTTGTTGGATTTATTGCAGGTCAAACTGCGCCTCCGGGACGCCGTATGGGACACGCCGGTGCAATTGTTGGTGGCGCTGAGGATACAGCCGCTGCTAAAATGAAAATTATGCGTGAGTGCGGAATCCGTGTGGTAGAGTCTCCGGCTGAAATTGGCGAAGCTATGGCCGAGGAATTAAAAAAAGCAGGTAAAATATAATTGGTAGAGACATTGCATGCAATGTCTCTTTCCATATTTAAGACATTGCATGCAATGTCTCTATACCATACAATGGGATTTGCCGAAAGGGTAAATCCCTTTCCTGTTTTTGGTAGAGATATTGCATGTATTGTCTCTATCAAAACCATCAATAGTGCAGTTCGTTATTATTGAAACAGATCTTTTCCCAATGAACTATAATAAATTAACTCCCGAAGAAGCATACGTTATTTTGCGTAAAGGAACCGAAAGGCCCTTTACCGGAGAGTATTTGAATAACAAAGAATCAGGCACTTATATCTGTCGTCAATGTAACGCCCCTTTGTATAAATCTGAAGATAAATTTGAGTCGCATTGCGGCTGGCCCAGTTTTGATGATGAGATTGCCGGAGCTGTAAAACGTATACCCGATATTGACGGTAAACGTACCGAAATAGTTTGCGCTAATTGTGGCGCTCATTTAGGGCACGTATTTGAAGGCGAACAGTTCACTTCCAAAAATACCCGTCATTGTGTCAACTCTATTTCTATGAAATTTATTCCCGCTACTACTGGAAAAGTCTGATCTCTGGCTGCTGGTTTTGGCCAGGAAAACAGGGAGCTCATAAATCATTAAGAGTTATCAACATTTGGGCTGATAGAAAAAACCAGCCACAGCTAAGATTTGCGCTGGCGGCATGCTAATGGAGTTTCCTTAAGCGAGTTTTTTGTTTGCAGTGTTTAAAACTTGCGCCCTCCCACATTTGCTTAAATCCTATCTTTGGACTGAACAAAAAGTTCTTTACCAATACTATCGGGTTTCCCGGTTAAACCGGGATAAAAGAGAGAATCGTGTGCAATGTGCAAAGGAATAATTCTTATTTATTCTATTCAGCACCAGCCAGATAGATATTGTCAAAAAGCTTTCATGAATTTTTGGCCGAGGCCTGTAAACCCACCTTTTTAGGTGAAGGGATTATTGTCTTCTGTCAAGTTTCAAAAAAAACATCTTGAATATGAACCACGAAAATGAAATCCTGCTAAAGGAAAACAAAGACCGTTTTGTGCTTTTGCCCATTAAGTATCCGGCAATTTGGGAAATGTATAAAAAAAGTGAGGCCAGTTTCTGGACAGCCGAAGAAATTGACCTGTCGGGAGACATTGCTGACTGGGAAAATCTCAATGCTGGAGAACGGCATTTCATTTCGCATATTCTGGCCTTTTTTGCAGCAAGTGATGGTATTGTAAACGAGAATCTGGCCGTAAATTTCATGAGCGAGGTGCAGGTGCCAGAAGCTCGTTGTTTTTACGGTTTCCAAATCATGATGGAAAATATCCATTCAGAAACCTATGCTTTGCTGATTGACACTTATGTGAAAGATCCGGTAGAAAAAGACCGCCTGTTCAATGCCATTGAAACCGTTCCATGTGTAGGTAAAAAAGCGCAATGGGCTTTAAAATGGATCGAGAATGGAAATTTTGCCCAGCGTTTGGTAGCATTTGCAGCAGTAGAAGGGATCTTCTTTTCCGGAAGCTTTTGTTCTATTTTCTGGATGAAGAAACGTGGATTAATGCCCGGCTTAACTTTCAGTAATGAGTTGATCTCCCGCGACGAAGGTATGCATTGCGAATTTGCCTGCCTGCTTTACAGCATGTTGCAGAATAAGCTATCTAAAGAAGAAGTAACCGAAATTATTGCCGATGCAGTAGCCATTGAAAAGGAATTTGTAACTGATGCTTTGCCGGTGAACCTGATTGGCATGAACGCCAAATTAATGAGCCAGTATATTGAGTTTGTGGCCGACCGCTGGTTGGTGGAACTAGGTTATGAGAAGCTATATAACGCAAGCAATCCTTTTGATTTTATGGAGATGATTTCTTTGCAGGGAAAAACCAATTTCTTTGAAAAACGCGTGGGCGATTATCAAAAAAGTGGCGTACTTACCGCTGGCGATAAAAAACAGGGTTTTTCTCTGGACGAGGATTTTTAAGCTTTTGCTTGCCGCTACAAAAAGAACAGGAATTTAGATACCAGATATAAAAATAGTAAAAGATGTTTGTAATAAAACGAGACGGAAGACGGGAATCCGTAAAATTTGATAAGATCACGGCCAGGATTGAAAAGCTATGTTATAGCTTAAATCCCGATTTGGTTGACCCTATTGATGTAGGCCAGAAAGTAATTGAAGGCTTATATGACGGGGTTACCACCTCAGAGTTGGATAATCTGGCTGCCGAAACAGCCGCATCCCTAACTACCAAACATCCGGATTACGCTTTGCTGGCATCCCGCATAGCGGTATCTAATCTGCATAAAAATACCGTTAAGTCATTTTCAGAAACCATGCGTAAACTGCATGGATATATTGATCCTAAAACGGGCAAAAACGCATCCTTAATTGCCGATGATGTTTGGGCGGTAATTGAAGCCAATGCCGAATTATTGGATAGTACCATTATTTATGACCGGGATTTTGGATTTGATTATTTCGGCTTTAAAACGCTCGAAAAATCATATCTGTTAAAACTGGATGGCAGAATTGCCGAAAGACCGCAACATTTATATATGCGTGTGGCCGTGGGTATCCACAAAGAAGATATCGATAGCGTAATAAAAACTTATCATTTAATGAGCGAGCGTTGGTTTACCCATGCTACGCCAACTTTGTTCAATGCCGGCACACCCAAGCCGCAAATGTCGTCCTGCTTTTTGCTGACCATGAAAGACGATAGCATTGACGGTATCTACGATACATTAAAGCAAACGGCTAAAATCTCGCAAAGCGCCGGCGGTATTGGTTTAAGCATTCATAACGTGCGTGCAACGGGCTCATACATTAGCGGTACAAACGGTACCAGCAATGGTATTATCCCTATGTTGCAGGTATTTAATGATACAGCCCGCTATGTTGATCAAGGCGGAGGTAAACGTAAAGGTGCTTTTGCCATTTATCTGGAGCCTTGGCATGCCGATATTTTTGCTTTCCTGGATTTACGTAAAAACCATGGTAAAGAAGAAATGCGTGCCCGCGATTTGTTTTATGCGCTCTGGATCTCTGATCTGTTCATGAAACGTGTAGAAGAGGATGGCAACTGGAGCTTATTCTGCCCGCATGAAGCTCCCGGTTTGGCCGATTGTTTTGGCGAAGAGTTTGAGGCCTTATACACTCGCTATGAGCAGGAAGGTCGGGCTCGTAAAGTAGTAAAAGCTCAAGAGCTTTGGTTTGCCATTTTAGATGCCCAGGTAGAAACCGGTACGCCGTATTTGCTTTATAAAGATGCTGCCAATGGCAAGTCCAACCAGCAAAATTTGGGAACTATAAAAAGTTCGAACTTATGTACTGAGATTATTGAATATACATCGGCCGATGAAGTAGCGGTTTGTAATCTGGCTTCGCTGGCTTTACCGCGGTTTATCATCAACGGTAAATTTGATCACGATAAATTATACGAAGTCACTTATCAGGCTACTTTAAACCTAAACCGGATTATCGACCGTAATTATTATCCAATTATTGAAGCCCAAACTTCAAACTTACGGCACCGTCCAATTGGTTTAGGCGTACAAGGATTGGCCGATACCTTTATTCAATTGCGCTATCCTTTTGAAAGCGATGAAGCCAAGCGTTTAAATATCGAAATATTTGAAACCATTTATTTTGCAGCCATGACGGCTTCTAAAGATCTGGCTATCAAAGAAGGAGCCTACGAAACCTTTAAAGGATCACCTCTTTCTAAAGGAAAATTCCAGTTTGATCTGTGGAACGTTCAGCCTGATAGCGGCCGCTGGAATTGGGAAGCTTTACGCACAGAAGTAGTAAAACACGGAGTGCGTAACTCCTTGTTGGTTGCTCCAATGCCAACCGCTTCCACATCGCAAATTTTGGGTAATAACGAATGTTTTGAGCCTTACACCTCTAAT
>DASQIU010000029.1:0-20889 GCA_035631395.1 Daejeonella sp.
GCAACAACAACCGCAGAGACAACATGCTCCACCTCGCCAGGAACGGCAACAACAAAGGGAATCCAGGCCGCCACGTCAGGAACGCCCACAAAGAATGGAGCAGCATTCTCAAAAACAGCGGGATGGAAGATCGGAAGAAAGGCATTATTAATAAAAATAAAGAGACGTCCACCAGGACGTGTCTTTTTTTTTGATCCAAATACTTAAAAATAGATTTCATTAAAAAGTGAATTTTGGGAATTACCACTTGGACACTCTTAAAAATAACAGAGTTAAGGAAGATTAAACTTCAAGAACCTGCCAGCCAGTTTGGGTATGCGGTTTACTAAAAAATTGTTCCTCTCATTACTTCCAATTGCCAAAACACAATCTTCCAAACAAGCCAGATAATATTCTGAAGGAAGCCCTTTTGATAACTGACTGGTCTTACGCTCATATTTTCAAAAAAGAAGCTGGTGTTTCTTTCCTCTCCGTCAATTAAATAATAAGCTCTTACGCAACCATTCAATACAAAATAACATTCTTTTGCATACTGACCTGCGGACAGCAACAGGTCATTTTTCTTAAAATGCCTGATTAAATTTTGGTTGTTTACAATCTTGCTTTCTTCTTCTGTCAAAGAAATGTACTGTTGTATATAATTGATTATGACGTTGTCCAGAGATGTCAGATAGATGGTTTCAATAAGAGTTTTGATTTGGGTTGGTGTTGATGGGTTTTATATGGTTGATGATAATGGTTTCGGGCTTTAGCAGTTGGCTTCAAATAGTAGTGTCCGCTATAGCTTGAAGCCGTTGTTAGCGGTAGTTTATAATAAGATATAATTCCATCAGAAAATTGAGGCTACCTAAAATAATCAAGAGTCGCCAAAGCCTTTTTGTGAATTTATTTTGCTCATCTGTTTTTACTTTAAGATAGAACCCCAGCATAATAACTAAGACGGATACAAAGAGGCTGTATAGATTATCAAATCCCCATTTTTCAGACCTTTCTGCAATTTGTTTAGCTGACTCACTAATTTTTAAAGATTCTTGAAATTTATTTTTATTGATTTCAACAAACTGGCCTACTTGCGAATACAAAATCTCGTAGACGATTCCATTTAAACTTAAAATTAATGTCTCTGCATTTTGGTGTGATGACTGCTTGTCTATGAAAGTAATTCTGTAAGCCAAATAATCCTTAATTTTTACTTGCATTGAGTCTTTGAGAATGAAGCCTTTTCGATTCATTGTAGCAATATGCCCTGGCATAAGTTGCCGGTAAATTTTCAGAAGACTGGCAGAATCTACCGGTAGATTTCGAACTTCTTTTCCTTCGGTCATTACTGCCACTCTAACGACAACATAGGAATCAGTTTCGTTATTCGAATAGTATGATAATACTTCAGCTTCCTTAGTTACTGTGTCACCTTTAGTAACAATTCCCGGTATTTCAATTGAAACAATATCATCAATTTTAGTCTGGCCTAAAAGTGAAAGCGAAGAAAACAATATAAAACACAATATTATAAAGTGTCGTTGCATTTGGTTCAATTTATGGAGTTTGTTTATGCGTTTTGTAATTACCGCTAACGTTTGGCCGCTTGCCGCAGTTGCGGCTTATTTGCATTTGCCATCCAAAGCCGTAGCAAAGTAGTTAAAAAGCATTGGCTTTCACACACCACTATCCCCGCAATTGCGCCAAGCCGTTGTTATAGGCAGTGAATATTGCTCTTTATTGAGCAGTCTGATAAAATATTTATAATGATATAAGGTATTCAATGTAATACCAAACAACGAATATGGATCCGGTGGAAAGAATAAAATTTATACGTCTCGTATCAGTCGCATATCGTTTTTGAAAGGATAAAATTGAAAAAATAGAAATTATTATTAATCCAGCTAAACCAGGAAACGGTCCAGATAACCGGTGGATATAACCGTCGTTCTCTTGCAATATTGCGGCTTTTTTGAATAGTATATTTCTGTATGTAAGAACAGTGTCGCCCACTTTAATCGGAGCATAAAAAAGTGTTACCGGGAGATAATAGCCATCATGAGTGGCAAATTCGACATATGGATGCTTCGTGGCAGTCCACTTCCCCCCGCCGTAATAATATTTATGCTTAATTCCGGTAACTTTTTTGGGATGTGATTCTACATATAGAGCAGGATAAAAAGCCAGGCAAGTAAAAACAATAAAAAATATACGAATGGTTAAACTAATCTTAAAGTACCTGCTCTTCTTAAACATAAAATTAAGAAGTCTTTTACGGCGTTCCTGGTCAGCAAGCCTTCTGACGTTTTGAATGGATCTCAGATGTCTTTCTTCAGGTGTTAAACGAGTTTGCATTTTGAGAAGTCTTGTTAATACGAGGTTCGTTCGTTCATTGCCTATAACGTTCCGGGGCTTTGCGTTGGGCGGGGGATACCTGCACAAAAGTTTAGCCTAGCACTAAAGATATTAAAAAGCACCAAAGTTCGAGTTTTTACTTCAGCCCGCCTGACGCAAAACCCCTGTTATCTGCAGCTCTTATTCGGTCTTGCTCATTTAGCCTTAAGTAAAAAATAGCCAACTCACTAGAAGCGGAAACGGCAAGTTTTACATAAATTTCGTCTAAGGGTTTAAATTCAGGTGAGTGACCATGTCCTGTTCCATAAGAATTTCTTAGCTCTGTAATTCCGTGAACTATGTTAGATAATCCACCTAAAATTTTAGCAATAGATGATTTTGCTAATTCTTGATTTTCTATTTCAAATGGAATTAAATTAATGTATTTGTTAGTTTCCTTTACTAACTTCCCAATGTCCCAATCTTTACTAAACTTAATTCCATTTTGATTAAGTATATGTTTACAGCAGGTTTCTATTAATTCTTTTGAAATACCTAAAGCTAAAGGAGAATTGCTTTCAATTGAATTGTTCATCAACCTAATTTGTTTGTTTACATAATCTTGAGTTAGTATTTCTGTAATTACTACGGCTTTTTTGTCAACTTGATTTTGATGTTCAGTTTTTAAGTATGGTTTCCAATTTATATTTCTGAAGTAAACACAATCAGCTTGTCCTGATTCATTTAGGGCAGATTCAATAGCAGAAATTTCATTAGAATATTCTGCTAGTTTTCTGTGAATTTTTAGGGGAACATTTATTGTAACTTCATAAATGTAAGTTTCAAAGTCATTATCCATTGAAAAAGCAGTATCAATGTAATGCTGGTTAATAGTGCAGTTGTCAAGAAATTTAGCAGCATGCTCTTCTTCTAATTCAATTAACCAGTTATAAATATGACTTTTTAAATCGCTCATATTTTAGCACATTTCTTGGGTTGAGTTGCAGATAACTCTAAAATAGACGCAATCTTTTAAAATCCAAACTAATTATTAAAAACCTTGCCGGCTACTACAAATGCTTTACACAATGCACATAAATGGTTGTGAGAATTCAAAATGCGCATGGCGCATTTTGAATTGGTCGGAGTAGCTTGCAAATACATGATGTGTAAAAATTGAAAGCTCCTAAAAGCTAACATCCAACCCAAGAACCACCGTCTTTGCCCTCTAAACCCGATAGTAGCGGAAAGCTTTTGCCCCCAAGGGCAAAACTTGCAGCGGATAGCGGGGCTAGCGGTAGCGATTGGAAAGGAACCTGCTTTTCAAAAAATTAAAATGCTCAAATCGAGGCTCACACTTCGACAAGCTCAGTGTGACGAATGACGAATGGTTCAGTTTGACGAACGGCCAATGTGACTTTGCATGGTGAGCTTGTCGAACCATGCTGCTCGCAATCGACCGTTCTTCGAGGCTCACACTGCGACAAGCTCAGTGTGACGAACAACCAGTGTGACGAATGGTAGCACTCCTGATGTTAGACTTTCAGAAATTTTTAAATTTCCCTTGCTGAATCACATCTCCCCCTAATCCAACTGGTCCAGAACCGCTTTAATTTTCTTCAGCTCCTTTCCGTAAAAATAGTTGGGCCATGTTTCTGCCAAAATAAAAATGATCAGCATTGTCACAATAGTTAGCATCAGGAAACCAATCCGTCCTCCGGAACTTTCTAAACCGGAAATAGCATTACTCAGCCCCCCATTTTTCATATACAGTAAAGCCAGAATACCAAAAGAGAATCCGATGAAAAACAAGATATAGGTTAAAGCTTTATACATTTCTATATTGAGTTTCATTTCGTAATAAAACCACATCAAATTTTTCCGGCTGTTATAAGTCATATCGTACGAGCGCTTGTAAAACGCAAAGAACTTATAGAAATAATAGGCTGTAAAAACAATCATCAACCCATAAAAGAAGATAAAAATGCCGGTCAGTTCTTTGGGAAGCTTGAAAAAGCTTGGAACAAAAGCGATCAGAATAACCGCTGCCAGCTGCATCCAAAACTCTTGCTTCATATTTCTCCGCAATTTATCAATGGGAGTATTGGCTTCTTTTAACTTGCTAATATCTTCGGGAATGTGAACAGCATCTGTCGATTCTGCGTCCCATGCTTCTTTAAATTTATCAAAATTCATAACCCTTTTGTTTAATGATTAACTGCAATTTTTCTTTTGTTCTGTTTAATTTAACCCGGGCATTCACTTCAGTGATACCCAAATTTTCTGCTATTTGCCTGTGCGATTGTCCTTCTAAAAAGAGGAAAATCAATGCTTTTTCCACCGCATTCAATTCATGTACGGCCTTGTAAAAAAACTCTAACTTTTCTTCTTTATTTTCAGAATCGTGCTCATCGGCCAGATCCATTTTTTCATCCAGTACGGGATGATCTATTTTTTTCCGATCCTTCTTAAAAGTTACCAGCGCTGTATTTACGGCTACCCGGTACATCCAGGTAGAAAACTGGCTTTCTCCCCTAAACTGTCCGTACGATTTCCATAATTGAAGCATAATCTCCTGAAACAAATCCTCCTGGTCTTCTGCATGGCTCATATACATTTTAGATACTTTATAAATGATTCGCTTATGCTTTTCAACGAGCATTAAAAACTCTTCTTCTCTGGCTTTCAAAATCTCAAATCTTGTTTATTTTATATGCATGATACCTTTTGTCGCAGGGGCTAATATGCCCATTTTTTGTATTTAGAATTGCTTTGATTTATTTAAATCTAAGCGAACACCTCATGCAATTAAGAAATTGATTAATTCAATACCGGAGTAACTTTGTATCCTTTTTTCCGCAGCAGATTAATGATTCCTTCCTCGCCAGATAAGTGCCCACAGCCTATCCCAATAAATGTTGGCGTGTTTTTAATAATGGCCGGAATACGATCTGCCCATAAATGATTCCTAACGGGAAGCAGTTGACGATATCCTTCGGGATTGGTGGTGCTAAACTCGGCCACCAATTCATTAATACCGGCTAAGTTTTCTACTTTATAATATTTGTAAATTTTAGCAAAAACGTCGCTCATTTCCAGATGATCAATATCTTTCAGAAAAGCGGGCAAATCTTTGGTGTCAAATACTTTCTCCAGGAAAGAATATTGCTCTTCAATGCTGGATAAGCCTTGAACTTTATGTGATTTTTCGGCAGTGAGTTTAATGATCTCGCTTTCAAAACTCACTAATGGGCAAGTAATAATTTTCCGCATAATAGCAGCAACCAAAATCATGGGCTTTACCTGGTTATATTGCGCTAAACTGACTCCAAGTTTTACTATCATTACTGAATCTACAAAGGCAGAATCCTGTTTAGAGATCTGAGAGGAAATGCTACGCTCGCTCATCATGTATTTCTGTGATTCGGCAGCAAAATTGGGAGAGCTCAAATCAATTTCCAGATAGGTTTGCCCAGTTTGCTGAATGGCTTTTTTTACCTTTTCAGGCATCACAAAATTTTCTGAACAGATCATGTGCACGGTACCAAAAAGATAGGAAGGCTTTTGAAGCCCCTTGCCTTCTATTTTCCAAAGCAATGAGCTTGCTTCTTTAGGATTGCCGGCAAAGCTAAAGCCGCTTGCCAATGTTAAAACGGCCAGTAATAAACTGGCAAAAGCTAATCTTACTGAATAAGTGTTTAGGTAAGTTCTCATATTGCTTATCTATTTTTTAAACAGTAAGTAGTGACTGGGTTCAAAACGTTACATCAAAAAAGAAAAATAATTAATCTGCATTGATTTTTGGCTTTTAAAGCAAAAGAAAATATTTACTAAAACGAACGCTTTTTGGGCTAAAAGTATCAATACGAACAATGCTGGCATATTTTTAGTAAGCTCTAAAATCATACTTGAGCTGTACCGGATATAGAGCTGAAAAAACATAAAACCTTTCAGTCATTTTTCAATTTTAAAATTGAAGTAACAGGGCTTGGAATTTTGAAAAAAGCTGTACTCATTTCTTTAAAAATCCTGATCTGGATCATCGGCGTCGTCATTTTTTTAGTTTTGACGATCTTTGTTCTGATAGAGATCCCAGCGGTACAGGACTTTGCCCGAAAAAAAACAGTCAGCTATCTGCAAGGAAAAATAAAAACCAAGGTCGAGATCCAAAAAATTAGCCTGGATCTTCCCAAATTGCTGGTTTTAGAGGGCGTATATTTCCAGGATCAGAAAAAAGACACCTTACTTGCCGGCGATACCCTCAAAGTAGATATCAGCTTATTTAAATTATTGCACAATGAATTAGAGATCAATGAAATCGATCTTCGCGGTATAACCACTCATATTGACCGCAGGCTACCCGACAGCACTTTCAACTTTGATTATATTATCAAAGCTTTTGCCGGCCAAAAGGCCAAAACTACCAGCAAAGACACTTCTGCCATGAAGTTTTCTATTGGTAAAATTAACCTCGACCGTATCCGGGCAAGATTTAAAGATGAAGTAACCGCTAATGATATGGACCTTTATCTGGGGCATTTTGATACCCGGATAAAAGAATTTAATTTGGATAAGATGAAGTTCAGCATCCCTGTAATTCATCTTTCTAATTTGAATGCCAAGGTTTTGCAAACCAAAGCGGTAAATCCACCGCCTGCTACCACTACTGCTCAACCCTTTAACCTTGGCTTGAAGCTTGGAAAAATTGCTTTAGACAGGATTAAAATTGATTACCGAAATGAGGTTTCGGCCATGAAAGCCAATGTAAACCTGGGCAAACTTGATATAGAATCAGATCAGGTTGATCTGAAAAACCAGCATATAAATTTGAATAGCATCAACCTGAAAAATTCAAAAATCCTGTTCCAGTTAGGAAAAAAGCAAAAAGCTGAAGTGCCGCCAACGAAAATAGCAGCACCGCCGAAAAACTGGCGGATTTTAGCGAAAACCATCCATTTGGAGGGCAACGATATTCGCTTTGATAATTTCAATATGCCGGTACAAAAACGCGGAATGGATTATGCGCATTTAAACATAAGCGGATTAAAATTACTTGCAAAAGATCTTTTATATGCTACAGATACTATTTCGGGCAAAATATCTGCTGGCAGTTTTAAAGAGCAAAGTGGTTTTGTTTTACAGAAGCTACAAACCGACTTTTTCTACGGCAAAACGCAGGCCTCTTTCAATAATCTTTATTTAGCTACCGCAAAAACGCTTATAAAAGATCGTATCCGTTTAAATTATTCTTCTATAGAAAATATCACTAAAAATTTAGGCGAACTGCGCCTGGATGCCCACCTCAGCAACAGCAAACTGGGCTTTAAAGATATTTTGTTATTAGACCCAGCCCTGGCCAATACGGAACCTTTTAAAAGTAATCCGAATGCTATCATTAGCATTAATGGCGAGGTAAATGGAGAGATAAAAAACCTGAATATTCCTGATCTTGAAATTTCAGGATTTAGGGATACCCATATTAAAGTTTCTGGCAAAACTAAGGGCTTGCCCAATATGGATAAAGCCATTTTTGACCTGAATATAGCTGATTTTACAAGTGCCAGCACAGATCTTGCCGCGTTTATTCCTGCCAAAACGCTTCCTTCAAACATCCGCCTGCCGGAATCTATAAAACTTAAGGGAACGTTTAAAGGCGGCATTAAAGATTTTACCACCAATCTTGCTCTTAATTCCAGCTATGGAGCCGCAAAAACCATTGCTACCTATAATGGCAGCCGCAAAGGAAATGAAAGCTATAAAGCTACTATCAACTTAATTGATTTTGATTTGGGCCGGTTGATTAAACAAGAAAAAAACATCGGAAAAATTACACTTACAGCCAATATAAACGGTTCAGGTACTGACCCAAAACATCTAAACGCAAACCTGGATGGTCAAGTAATTCAAGCAGTTTATAATGGATATACTTATCATAACCTAAACCTAACGGCAACAAGTAATCAGGGCGCCTTAACCGCCAAAGCGGATATGGTTGATCCAAACATAACTTTCAACCTGCAGGCAACAGCAAACCTCAGTCAAAAATATCCTCAGCTAAACCTATTGGTAAATTTAGACAGCATCAATCTTCAAAAACTTCATTTTTCAACAGAAAATATCCGCTTTCGCGGGATGCTCAGCGCCGATTTGCCAACCGCAGATCCGGATTACCTCAATGGAAATATTTTGCTGACTAATGGATTGCTGGCAAAAAACGGACAGCGTTTCCAGCTGGATACGATACATATTATTTCTACAGCCAGTGCAGATAGCAATACGCTTCAACTAAAATCAGAAGTTCTTTCTGCCGATATACACGGAAAATATAAGCTCACACAAGTGGGCCCGGCCTTGCAAGATTTAACAAACCGGTATTTTGCCGTATCGGCAGCACCAGAAAAACCGGCTAAAACTTCTCCCCAGCAATTTCAATTTACTGCCAAACTGGTTAATGCCCCCATACTTAAACAGTTTATCCCCGATTTAACGGAAATGGCAACCATTAATTTTGATGGAAGCTTTAACAGCGCCACGGGCCAGTTAGAGATTACCGGCATTATTCCGCATGTTATTTATGGAACTACCAATTTGGAAAATCTCCAATTACAGATCAATACAGATAATGAGGCCCTAACTTATTCTTTAGAGCTTACAAAAATTAATAATGATCAAATTCAGCTGCAAAACACCAGAATCAGCGGAGATGCCAAAAACAACCTGTTAACCACGAATATCCGCGTGAGCGATAAAAATAAAAAAGAGCAATACCGCATTACCGGCGGCTTAAAATCATTAAATAATGTTTTTCAGTTTAAGCTTAACCCTGATGGACTGGTTTTAAATTATCAACCCTGGACTGTTGCCACAGATAATGAAATACAATTTGGCAGCAAAGGCATACAGGCAACAGATTTTATACTGTCAAATAACAATCAGCGCATCAGCTTAAATTCCACTCCACAAGGATTAAACAATCCCGTGAAAATTGATTTCAGCAATTTCAAAATTGAAACACTGACCAATATCCTCACAAAAGATTCTTTATTAGCCGGCGGTACCATTAATGGAAACGCCCTGATCAGCAATTTACAGGGTTCGCCGGTATTTATTGCAGATATGGATATCAAAGATTTTAACTTCCATGGAGATACGCTGGGAAATATAGCTTTGAAAGTAAATAATGAACAGGCAAATGCATTTGCCGCTAATGTAGATATTACGGGCAAAGGGAACCAGGTCAATTTAAATGGGCATTATTATACCAATACCAGCAGTTTTAACCTTAGCCTGGATATGGGCAATTTAAACCTTAAAAGTATTGAAGAATTTAGTCTGGGTAAGTTTAAGCAGTCCAGCGGCAGTATTAATGGTAATCTTAATATTACCGGAACCACCGCTGCCCCTAAAGTAATTGGCGCACTAAACTTTAAACAGGCTGCCCTCAATATCACCATGCTCAATTCGTATTTCCGGGTTAAAGACAATCAGGTTGATTTTAATAAAGATGGCATCCTCTTTAACAACTTTACACTCATTGATTCGGCCGGTAATACAGCTTCTATTGATGGTAATATCTATACACAAACCTTTAGGGACTACCGTTTCGCATTAAAAGTAAATTCTGATAATTTCAGAGTGCTTAATTCAAAACCAACCAATACTGCACCCTACTATGGTCAACTATATTTAGACAGCCGCTTAAACATTAAAGGGACTTTAAACGCACCCGTTGTAGATGGCAATATCAAAGTCAATGAAAAAACCTATCTATCTATTGTATTGCCTCAAAATGATCCGGCAATTGAAGAACGAAAGGGAATTGTTGAATTTGTAGATATGAAAAATCCACAGCTGTCAACGGTGCTTTCATCGCAGGTTGATTCTCTGAATAAATCTACCGTCACTGGTCTGGATGTTTCTCTCAATATTGATATCAATAAAAACGCACAGTTTGACATCATTATAGATGTTGGAAATGGCGATTTTTTAAAAACTAAGGGACAGGGACAATTAAATGGTGGAATTGACCCAAGTGGAAAAATGAGCCTTACCGGAACTTATGTAGTGGAAGAGGGAACGTATGAGCTTTCCTTTAACTTTTTAAAACGCCATTTTAATATTCAAAAAGGAAGCACCATTACCTGGACCGGCGAACCCACTACAGCAGAAATAAATGTTACCGCAGTTTATATAGCTGATACCGCCCCCTTGGATTTAGTTGATAACCAGTTGGGAAACGCCTCGCAATCTATAAGAAATACGTATAAACAAAAACTCCCCTTTGAGGTAAGCTTAATTATGAAAGGCGATTTATTGAAGCCTGAAGTTACCTTTGACATTAAACTTCCGGAGAAGAATTATAACGTTTCTACTGATATTATTAATGATGTAAACACCCAACTTACTCAGTTAAGGCAACAACCATCTGAGCTCAATAAACAGGTTTTTGCCTTATTGCTGTTAAATCGTTTTGTAGGCGAAAATCCTTTTGCCAGCAGCGCCGCTGGTGGAGGCACCCAATCGCTGGTGCGGCAAAGTGTAAGTAAGATATTATCAGATCAACTGAACAATCTGGCAGGAAACCTAATCTCCGGAGTAGAATTAAATTTCGACCTGCAATCCACCGAAGATTACACAACCGGAGCAAGGCAAAACCGCACCGACTTAAACGTAGGAATTTCCAAACGACTGCTTAATGACAGGTTAAGGGTAAATGTGGGAAGTAATTTTGAAGTAGAAGGTCCGGTACAACCGGGGGCAAAAACCAGCAATTTTGCCGGAAATATATCGGTAGAATATCAGTTATCAAAAAATGGCCGATATCTGCTGCGTGCTTATCAAAAAAACGAATACGAGGTTGCCCTGCAAGGCCAGGTTATTGAAACAGGAATTGGCTTTGTATTAACCATGGATTACAACCAGTTTAAAGAAATTTTTGCCAAAACCTCTAAAGGAGCAAAGAAACGTGGCCAACAGAATAAATCTGTAAAAAACCCCGGCTAAAACATAATTAAGCGAAAGAAAATGAGCAGATTATTTAATTATGGCTTTTTAATTCTGACTGCATTGCTATTTAATGCATGCAGTGCAACCAAATATGTGCCTCAAGATGATCAGCTTTATCTGGGTGCCCATGTTAAAGTGGAAGATAAGAATATCAAAAAAAAAGAACAAAAAACACTTCAGGAAGATTTGAATGAACAGGTACGTCCAAAGCCAAATTCAACTTTTTTGGGAATCCCCTACAGATTACTTATTTATAATATGAGGAGTAAATCCGGCAAAGGCATAGGCAGTTGGTTAAGCCGGAAGTTTGGCCAAGCTCCTGTTTTATTCAGTACTGTAAGAGTAGAGTATAACATTAATCTGATTACCAATTACTTAGAAAATAACGGCTATTTTAAAGCTTCGGCAAGTGCAGATTCCATCATTAAAAATCGCAAAGCAAAGGTTAATTATTTTGCTTTTGCTGGTCCGCAATATGTAATCAGCAGTGTAAAGTTTATTTCAGATAGCTCATCAATTGGCAAAGCGGTATCAGCGCTTGCCCCATCCACTATTCTAAAAGTTGGAGACGCTTATAATCTGGAAGTGATCAAAGCAGAGCGGGAACGTATTGACGGGCAGCTGAAAGAACAAGGCTTTTATTACTTTAATCCTGATTATCTGATTATACAGGTGGATAGCACCAATAAAAAACACAAAGTTGATTTATATGTGAACATCAAGAAAACAACTCCACCGAAGGCAAAACAGAGTTATACCATCAACAACATCTATATCTATCCTAATTATAAATTACGTGACACCACCACATTGAGCCTGCAAAATGCCCAGCCATATGATGATTTTTATATAGTTGATCCGAAAAAAACGTTTAGGCCATATGTATTTAAACGTGCCATATTTTTCCATAAAAATGATCTTTACAACCGCACAGACCATAATCTTTCTTTAAACAGACTGGTAAATTTAGGAACCTTTAAATTTGTAAAAAACCTTTTTGAAGATGCCGACAGCTTGGGAAAACCTCAGTTAAATGCCTATTATTACCTTACCCCCTATCCCAAAAAATCTATACGGGCAGAAATTACCGGAAAAACAAATTCGGCAAATTTTACAGGTTCAGAGTTTTCGATAAGCTGGCGAAACCGCAATGCTTTTAAGGGTGCAGAGCTACTAACCGTTTCTGCTTACATTGGCACCGATGTGCAAATCTCTACCGTTAATAAGGGTTATAATAAACTTTTCAGAATGGGGACAGAAGCAAACCTAATCTATCCGCGTTTTATAACTCCCTTTAGAGTAAATTCAACCAGCGCTTATGTTCCGCGTACCAAAATCACACTCGGATATGATGTATTGAACCGGCAAAATAGTTATATATTAAACTCCTTTAGAACATCTTTAGGATACGTATGGAAAGAAAACATTCGTAAGGAACATCAACTCTCCATAATTTCTTTTAATTACGTACAGCCCTACAAAGTAACGGATGCCTATAGAGAGCAGGAACTTAATAATCCCACGCTAGCCAAAGCCATTGCAAAACAATTTACTATAGGCCCTATTTATAACTTCAATTTTACCAATACCAACGAAACACACAGAACAAATACCATCTATTTTAACCTAAATGCAGATCTATCTGGAAACATAATTGGCTTACTATCAGGCGCCAATATCAGAAAGGGGAAAACCCGTTCTATTTTTGGCGCCAATTATTCTCAATATATCCGTTTGGAAAGCGATTTTAGGCATTATTTAAAATTAGGGCCAAACTCCCAACTAGCCAGCCGCTTTATTGCGGGTTACGGATATGCTTACGGCAATTCTTTAGCGCTGCCTTATGTTAAACAATTTTTTATCGGGGGTACAAATAGTTTGCGAGCTTTCAGAGTACGTTCTTTAGGACCCGGAACATTCCGGGATCCTAATATTGATACTAAACTATTTGCAGCCGATCAGTCGGGTGATATCAAACTAGAATTTAATACAGAATACAGGCCAAAATTATTCAGTATTGTACGAGGAGCCTTATTTATAGATGCGGGCAATATTTGGCTATTAAATGCGCCTTTAGATGGCTCGCAGCCAGGCGCCAAATTTTCTAAAGATTTTTTAAACGAAATTGCTGTAGGCACAGGCTTTGGTTTACGTTTTGATTTATCTTATCTGATACTACGTACCGATTTGGCATTTCCTATACGCAAACCCTGGCTTCCGGCAGGAAACCGTTGGGTAATTGATCAAATAGACTTTGGAAGCAAAAGTTGGCGAAAAAATAATCTGGTATTAAACCTGGCTATTGGCTATCCTTTTTAAATTAGCCTAATAATTTCCAATCGTTTCTAAATGAAAAAATACATTGAAGATCAGACTTTTGAAAGACTAGATTTTTCAAAAAATCCACTCCCAAAAGGAGATTATGAGAATTGCAGTTTTGAGAATTGCAGTTTCTTAGATAGCGATTTATCCGGTTTTAACTTTTCGGAATGCCAGTTTAATAACTGCAATTTAACCATGACCCTTTTAAACAAAACCTCACTGCATGAGGTGAAATTTAAAGATTGCAAATTGCTAGGCTTGCGTTTTGAAAACTGTAACCCCATGCTGCTTTCATTTTCTTTTGACAACTGTATTTTAAACCTAGCCTCTTTTTATCAACTGAACCTCAAAAAAACAAACTTTTTAAACTGCAGCCTGGAAGAAACCGACTTTACAGAATGTGATTTAACGGGAGCCATTTTTGACCGTTGCGATTTTAGCCGGGCTATTTTTATGAATACCATTTTAGAAAAAGCAGATCTGAGAACATCTTACAATTATTCCATCGATCCGGAACTAAACCGCATTAAAAAAGCGAAGTTCTCTACTGCCGGTATTGCCGGACTTTTGCATCGGTATGATATCGAGATAGAATAAGATCCGAAGAATGTTCGGATCAACAATAGCTTTCTTTTAAAGATTATCGGTGAAAAATCAGCACCTATTAGCGTAATCTGCGGGTAAACAAAACTCCCGCTGATTCCGAAGATTTTCGCAGATATCTTCGCTGATTTTATTTATCAGGTTATAAGATTTATTAGTGAAAAATCAGCGTCTATAAACGCAATCTGCGGGTAAACAGAGCTCCCGCTGATTCCGAAGATTTTCGCAGATCTTTTCAGGGATTTTATTTTTTACAAGATTTATCTGTTAGAAATCAGCCCCAATTAAAAAGGGTATCCTAAAATTATAGGATACCCTCTGCCTTTTAACTCGTTTCTATTTATGTATCAATAACGGCTCACCGTAAAATTAGACATTCCTCCTTTTAAACTGATATCAATCTTTTTAGCAGCAGTATTATAATTATTGCTCAGGTAAGATCCATCGGCTTGTTTAGTAAAACCTTCAAAATCTCTGGAGGACAAACCGGTTTCTACAGTAATTCGGCATCCGGCGGTAGTAGGCACCTTGATATTTATATCGGCCATACCGGTTGCTACGGTCACGGTAGTTTTTGTTTCCGGTTCAGGCAATTTTACTTTAAAAGATGCCGCCCCTCCGTGCAAACGTATATTTCCTACTTTAAAAGAGCTCAGATCAAAATCGGTTTCCCCAGCTCCCAGATCAACGTTGATATCCCAAATTGGATGGTTGTTTAAACGTATTTCGGCATTATTACTGTCATTGTGCATTTGCCATTTCTGATTGCGAGACCGCATTCTAAAGCTAAGTACTTCAGTAGAGTCCTCGAATGTTTTTTCCAATATATAGGTACCGAAACCTTTCTTTACCCTGGCATCAAACAAATTTTCGGTCGTGTCTCGAAGCCGGTACCTGGTGGCTCCGCCTTTAATATTGAGCTGAGCATGTTGAGTATTTCCAGTATAGGGTTCAGTAAAGCTTCCACTGGAACTTTTTCCAGTCCCATTATCATCTCCACTTTGGTATTTGAAGGTCCAGTTTCCACCCTGGTAAGGCCGTGTGCCCTGATATCCGATAAAGGCAAGCGCCGCAATAGTAATGGCCGCAGCAATAAGAGCTCCTGAAGTACTATGTTCGCGATTCAGAAGCATATTGGCGCCTATCACAACCAGGATCAGCGGCCAAAAACGCCATATGGAAGTCCAGTAAAAGTCAATGATTCCAAAGTTTTCCAGTAAGATTACTCCCCCTATAAAGATGAGGACCAATCCCCATACAATTTTTTCTGTTTTCATGATTATTGTGCAGTTTGATCAGTAGTATCTGTATTAGTTTCAGTTGTATTATTGGGGGTATCAACGGGCTTGTCTTTGGGCTGTTCCTGATTTATTTGATAAGAACCTTTTTTCTGCGCCCGGCCAATCATCAGAGCGCCCAGGATAATGAATACCAGTGGCCATAATTTTCCAAGATCAAACCAAACGGGAATCAGACTAAATTCGTCTAGCAGAAAAATACCGCCAAAGAAAATCAGAATAAGGCCAACTATAAGCCGGGCATTACTTTTTCTTTGAGACTGGTACGGTTTAGCCGAAGAAGCCTGCGGACCGCCCTGATTTTCCGGATAAACCTGATAGTCGGCCTGATACTGTTTAAAGTTTGGGCTGTAAGGCTTTACCGGAAGAACAATCCACAAAATCAGATAAAGCAATACTCCTGAAAATCCGGCCAGAGTAGCCACCACAAATGCAATACGTATCCAGGTAACATCTACATCAAAATAATCGGCCATTCCGGCGCAAACACCAGCCAGCATTTTTTCATGCTCGTTTCGCTGTAATTTCTTTTCCATGATCTATTTCGTTTAAAATCTTGATCAAATGTATATCCGGAAAATAAACCAGCCAATATCATTTAGGCCAGTTTACCTGAGTTCTCGGTTAATGAACAAAAATCATCGGTGAATAACATGAGCTTTTTTAGACCTGTCCCTGAACCGGGCGGATCACAATTTCATCTACATTGGCGCCTACACTCATCTTCAGGCAATTTATTACTGCCGAAGCAATATCGTCGGCCCTCACAAAACGGCTTTCGGGAATGGTGGTTCCCGCCCAGGATCCGGTAAGGGTTGAACCAGGCAAAACAGCGGTCACTTTTACATTATAAGCCATCAGCTCTTCCCGCAACACTTTGGTTAAACCCAGCAATGCCGTTTTGCTGATACTATACGAGCCGGCATTTAAAGCGGGTTGTAAGCTGGCTACCGAGCAGATATTAAAAATATGTCCTTTACCATGCTGACGCATTTTTTTGCCAAAAAACTTGGAAAGAAAATGAGGCGTAAACACATTGGTTTGCATTTGCAACTGCAGGGCATCTTCCTGTTCATCTAACAAAGCGGAAGAAATAAATAGTCCGGCATTATTGACCAACACATCGGTAAACTCAAAATTGGCTTCTACAAACTGAGCAAACTCATGCACCTGGCGGGCATTTCCGCAATCGGCCACTTGCACCAATACCCTGATATCAGGAAACTCGGCCAATAATTCATTCCTTAATGATTCCAGATCAGCGGCATTTCGGGCACATAAAGCCAGATTATAATTACTGGCGGCCAAATGCCTGGCAATGGCCCTGCCCATTCCCCGGGTAGCACCGGTCACAATAGCGTTCATTGCATAAAATTACTAAAATCCGGCTGCCGCGATTAATAATTTTTACATTTACTATACATTCTTTAGGCCCTGACAAGCCATTTTTTTAAAATCGGGCGCAAGCTGGCTGGTTATTTTGTAGTATAATTGCACTATTTCTGATAAACTTTTTTCAATTCATGATTTTTCATCCTTTAGGCAAATATATTTTACTGCTCAAGGCCGTTTTCCGGCGCCCGGAGAAATGGAATATTTATAAAAAAGAGATCTTCAAAGAGATGGATTCCATTGGCGTTAACTCACTGGGCATCATCGCCATTATTTCGGTGTTCCTGGGTGCGGTAACTACGGTACAAACGGCTTTCCAGCTGGTGAGCGATCTGGTGCCCAAATCGGTTATCGGCGGCATCGTAAGAGATTCCAGCATCCTGGAACTGAGTCCAACCATTTCGGCCATTGTACTGGCCGGTAAAGTGGGCTCCAGTGTGGCCTCTCAAATTGGCACCATGCGGGTAACCGAGCAAATTGATGCTTTAGAAATTATGGGCATCAACTCTCCAGGATATTTGATCTTACCTAAAATTATCGGGGCGGTAACTACCATTCCCCTGTTGGTTATTATTTCTATTTCCCTGAGTATTTTTGGCGGATATTTGGCCGGAACGGCTTCTGGCGCTGTTTCTGCCCAGGATTTTATAACCGGCGTTACTTCTAACTTTGTGCCTTTTACCTTTACGGTTTCTATGGTTAAAGCGGTCATTTTTGCCTTTATCATTACTACCGTATCGGCTTACCAGGGATTTTACACCCAGGGCGGGGCGCTGGAAGTGGGCCAGTCAAGCACTAAGGCGGTAGTTATTAGCTGTATCATGATCCTTTTTGCCGATTACGTTATTGCCCAGTTATTGTTATGATAGACATTAAAGACATTCATAAAACCTTTGGCCAAAACCAGGTATTACGGGGCATTTCTGCCGAGTTTCAGGAAGGCATGTGCAACCTGATCATTGGCGGCTCTGGATCAGGAAAAACCACCCTGTTAAAATGTATGGTGGGCCTGCACGAACCGAATAAAGGCTCTGTAATATACGATGACCGCGACTTTACCCGCATGAATTTTGAATCGCGGATAGAGATCCGCAAGGAAATTGGCATGCTTTTTCAAAGTTCGGCCCTCTTTGACTCCATGAGTGTAGAAGACAATGTGATGTTCCCTTTAAATATGTTTACCAAACAAACCAGAAAAGAAAACCTGGAACGGGTAAACTTTTGTTTGGAACGGGTAAACCTGGCCGGAAAAAACAAACTCTTCCCGGCGGAACTTTCTGGCGGGATGAAAAAACGGGTGGGTATTGCCCGGGCCATCGCCATGAATCCACGTTATTTATTTGTGGATGAACCCAACTCGGGCCTGGATCCCAAAACCTCCATTGTAATTGATGAACTGATCCAGGAAATTACCAAGGAATATAAAACTACCACCATTATTGTAACCCACGATATGAACTCGGTAATGGGCATTGGCGAGAACATTATTTTTCTGCACCAGGGTAAAAAATGGTGGGAAGGCTCCAATAAAGAAATTGCCCATACCGATAACCAGGAATTAAACGATTTTGTATTTGCCAGCAAGTTTATGGAAGCGGCCAAAGAAAAATTATAAGAGCCTGTTTAAATTTGCCTATTGTTTGTGCCACCACTAAAGGGGTTCATAGGTTCTTGTTTTTGGAATTTCTACTAACATATAGCTCCTAGCGGAGCAAAATACAGTCCCATCGGGACGTAATATGAATAGAAGATTGAATTAGCATAAACATTTTAGTCCCATCGGGACGACATATAATTATTTTTGATGCAGGCTCTTAGCCTAACCAATAAACTGATTTTATTTAAAAAAGATGATTCAACTCCTTACCCCCCAGCACTGGAAAGATTACGAACTGATTGATTGCGGGGATTTTGAAAAACTGGAACGTTTTGGCAACCTCATCCTCATCCGCCCGGAACCTCAGGCGGTTTGGGGCAAAACCCTGCCCGAAAGTCAATGGACCAAATTGCACCATATCCGCTTTAAGGGTCGTTCAGCAACTTCAGGAGAATGGATCAAAAAAAATGCGCAAACACCAGATCGCTGGCATATTAATTACCAGAACGATGATGTTTCCATCAAATTCCGACTGGCTTTAACTTCCTTTAAGCACGTGGGAATTTTCCCCGAGCAGGCCGTTAACTGGGATTATATCAGCCAAAGCATCAAAAGCTTTAAAACGCCGCAGCCCAAAGTGCTCAACCTGTTTGCCTATACCGGCGGAGCCTCGCTGATTGCACGGGCCGCCGGCGCCGACACTACGCATGTGGATTCCATTAAACAGGTGGTAAGCTGGGCCAATGAAAACCAGGAACTTTCCGGTTTAAGCAATATCCGCTGGATGGTAGAAGATGCCTTAAAGTTTGTCAAACGGGAGATTAAACGGGGCAAAACATACAATGGTATCATCCTGGACCCGCCGGCTTATGGCCATGGCCCTAACGGCGAGAAATGGAAACTGGAAGATCATATCCAGGAAATGATGCGGGATGTGGTCAAACTGCTGGATGAAAAAGAACATTTCCTCATCCTGAACACCTATTCGCTCGGCTTCTCTTCCGTTATCGTAGAGAACCTCATCCGCTCCTCCTTTCCGCAGGCACAAAACCTGGAAACCGGCGAACTGTACTTACAAGCCACCTCAGGCACCAAACTGCCCTTGGGTGTTTTTGGCAAGTTCTGCAAAAGCATGAAATAGGTTAACCAAGGCTGGGAGTCTCTTTGGCGATAAATTATTAATTGTTAATGAGTAGAAAGATGAAGACTTTTATTCTTTTTTAGAAAAGCAGTGCCACAGTTTTTAGGTACCGCCAGTCCCGCTTTTCGTTCCAAATCCTCATTCCGCTTGGGCACTGCTTACCTTTCAGCCATGCATACCTGGCGCTTCATTGCGGGTTTTTCACTCCAATCGGGTTTAGGGAGGCTGGGCTGATGCATAAAAACGCTCCTATCTTCGGTATTGCCAGAAACGAACTACAAACAAAGAACTCCTGT
This sequence comes from Daejeonella sp., assembly GCA_035631395.1. Taxonomy (GTDB): domain Bacteria; phylum Bacteroidota; class Bacteroidia; order Sphingobacteriales; family Sphingobacteriaceae; genus Daejeonella. The sequence continues at coordinate 19,969 of DASQIU010000029.1, forward strand.
AGCACTCTACCTTCGTCGTTTAGAAATTGCTTCACTGACGCGAATATGAAGCGTCAGTGCGAACTGACCAAAAACGGGATTTTATGGAAAAAGGAAATTTAGGCCCGAATATTTATTTTTCTTTTTTAATGATTTCTGTGTACTTTGCCTGCCGAAGCCAAAACATGAAGTTTTCAAACAACAATAACCTTTCTAATAATAACTCTAATAATAATTTATTCAGAGCGGGAAAGGCTATTGTCTGAATCAAAATATAGATAAAGAACAATAAAACGAAAAAGCCTTCCCCAACCGGAAGGCTTTTTTTGTTTCAACCCAATTTTAAAACCAGTTATGACATTCACTTTCAACAATAATAATAACAATAATAACTCACCTCCTGGCGGGCGGCTATGCTATTATTGACCAAAAAGCCCGCCCCCAAAAGCGGGCTTTTTTATTTACCGGAAAATTTAAAAAAAGTTAAAAACCCCATAAAAACACATCAAAATGACACCTACAGCATTATTGCAAACCGAAGAAGCCATCAGTTTCGTAAAAGAAACATTTACCCGGGAATTAGCCCGGCAATTAAAACTTTACAAAGTTTCGGCGCCCATAGCCGTACTGGCAAACACTGGCATTAACGATGACTTAAGCGGTATCGAGCGGGCCGTTTCCTTCCCCATCAAAGCTCTGGACGATCAGAAAGCCGTGGTGGTACATTCTCTGGCCAAATGGAAAAGACTACGACTAAAAGAACTGGGTATTGAACCGGGCAAAGGCCTGCTTACGGATATGCATGCGCTTAGGCCCGACGAAGATTTTAGTCCTATACATTCCATTTATGTCGATCAATGGGATTGGGAAAAACACATCCATCCGGAACAGCGCAGCGCCGGTTTCCTAAAATTAACCATCGAGCAGATTTACAAAGCCCTA
>DASQIU010000030.1:0-30880 GCA_035631395.1 Daejeonella sp.
GTCGGCGCCTTCCTTTATACAGCCCTTGTCCCTTGGACAGGGGCTTTTTTGTTTTCAGGCCGGCGGATCGCCCTAGGGCCATCAGCCAGTAGCGGCCCAACCTAAACCCAACCTAAACCTGAGGGGAGCGCAAAGCCCGCCAGCGGCCCTTCGCCCTCCGGCATGCCTCCTCCTTTGCCGGGCGGCCTTGCAGCGGATAGCGGGACTGACGCCCCCCCAAGGAGTATCGGACCTTTGTTTTCTAAAAATCAACTCATCAGTTTATTGCTCATTCATCACATTTTCACTGTAATATTTTGGCTATACTGTAGTCTGTGGTATAGTAGTTACGCTTTTTTTTAAGTGTTTGTTATCTTTTAAGGTTGAAGAAAAGCTGAGATATTTTTGTGATTTGTTTATCGCATCAGGTTTCCTGGCACAATTATTTGTTATCTTCCGCAGTTATTTATTTTCAAAACACAGTTTGCAATGAATTTTTTTAGTAAACTTCTCTACCTGGGTGCTTTAGCTACTTTTTCGCTATCTGCCTATGCCCAAACGTCTGATAAGCCAAAAGATAATTGGCAAAATTTGGACTTGAAAACGGACGGTATGTTTGGTATTAGTACCGAAAAGGCTTACCAGGAACTTTTAAAAGGCAAAACGGCTAAGCCGGTAATTGTGGCCGTAATTGATGGTGGTGTAGATGTTAATCACGAGGACCTGAAATCTGTAATTTGGGTTAACTCTAAGGAAATTTCTGGCAATGGTAATGATGACGACAATAATGGGTATGTGGATGATGTTTATGGCTGGAATTTCATTGGTTCGGCAAAGGGCAATGTACATTATGATAATACAGAGCTGGTAAGGTTGATTCGAAAATTGCAACCTAAATATGCTTCGGCTTTAAACTCTACGCCTTTTACTGAGGCCGAGCGAAAAGAGTTTACTTTTTACCAAAAGTTGATTACGGATTATATGACCAAGCTGCAAAAGGCGCAAATGGGACAGGCCAATACGTATCTCTTTAAGCAATATTTAGATGAAATTTTGAAAAAAATGGGTAACGATAAGCCTGATTTAGCCGCATTTGAAGCGTATAAAACGGCTAATGAGATTGAAGGCAAAGTGATTAAGGCGGTTAAGTCGGAGTTGAAAAAGAATCCGGATATCGATAAAATTAAGGAAGATATAGTAGAAGGGATTAAATATTACGATGCAGAATTAAAATACCATCTCAATTTAGATTTTGACTCCAGAGATACCGTTGGCGATGATTATTCCAATAGTCATGAGCGTTTTTATGGAAATGCGGATGTGATTGGTCCTGATGCTGAGCATGGAACTCATGTGGCGGGCATTATTGGGGCCGTTAGAGACAATAATATTGGCGTAAAAGGTGTGGCTAGTCATGTGAAAATTATGGCCATTCGTACGGTTCCTGATGGTGATGAGCGGGATAAAGACGTGGCTAACTCTATCCGTTATGCTGTGGATAATGGGGCCAAAATTATCAATATGAGTTTTGGGAAGGATTACGCCTGGGATAAACCGGTGGTAGATGAGGCGGTGAAATATGCCATGTCTAAAGATGTTTTATTAGTACATGCCGCGGGCAATGATGGTAAAAATCTGGATAAGACAATCAATTACCCCAATCCACAGTATGTAGATAGTCTTGGGGTTAATATGGGTAAAGGAGCTGCCTGGTTAGAAGTTGGGGCTTCTAAATGGAAAAATGATGAGGATTTGGTTGCCGATTTCTCTAATTATGGCCAAAAATCTGTGGATGTTTTTGCTCCGGGTGTAAAAATCAATTCCACTTACCCTAATAATACCTATAAAGATAACGATGGTACCAGTATGGCTTCGCCGGTTGTTGCCGGTTTAGCGGCTATTATCCGCTCTTATTATCCTAAGTTAAATGCAGTACAGGTAAAAGAGATTATTATGAATTCGGTAACCAAGGTTGATCAAAAGGTGAAGGTGAAAGATGAAGGCATTTCTAAAAAGGTTCCGTTTAGCGAGGTTTGTGTATCGGGTGGAATCGTGAATGCCTATAAGGCCATCCTTTTAGCCGAGAAAGTAAAAAGCTCATCGGGAGTAAATCTTGATACCAATTAATGTTGGTTTGATATTTAGGCTGTAAATAAAAGAGCGGTTTAGCCAAGAAATGGGATGTACCTGTTTCCCAATTAAAGAAATGGGTTGATCAATACCATTCCTTGGGGGCAACTGGGTTATTGCCAAGATCCCATCAATCCTATAGCCATGCATTTAAGCTTAAGGTTGTTCAAGGGTATCACCAGAAAGGATTATCTTTAAGGGCTTGCTGTTCGTTCTATAACATCCCCAGCCAAGGTACTATCATTTCTTGGTTAAGAAAATATGAGCAGCTGGGTATGAATGGCTTAGTTACGCCGCTAGGAAGACCTAAAGTAATGAAAAAAGACAAACCATCTTCTCCCAAGAAAACCAAGCCTCTTACCAGACTGGAAGAACTTGAAAAGGAGAATTTATACCTCCGGGCTGAAAACGAATTGCTAAAAAAGCTCGAAGCCTTAGCTCAATCCAGAAAAATGCCGCAAAAGAAAAAGCATTAGCCATTGAGGAGTTAAGGCATCGATATCCATTGGATGTATTATTGGACATCTTAAAGATGGCCAGAAGCAGTTACTATTACCATTTGAAAACTAAATCCATACCAAGAAAGCATGATGCTGCTGAAGATCAGATCAAAAAGATCTATCATCGGCACAAAGGACGATATGGATATCGCCGGATAACCTTGGAAATGAAGAATGAGGGTTGTCTCATCAATCATAAAACAGTCTTCAAGCTGATGGGGACCTTAGGTCTGAAATCATTGATCAGGAAAAAGATATACAGGTCATACCAAGGTGAGGTGGGCCGGATAGCCCCCAATCTACTCCAGCGGGATTTTTCCTCAGCACAGCCTGGCCAGAAATGGGCAACAGACATTACAGAATTCAAGGTGAAGGACAAAAAGTTATACCTTTCTCCAATCATAGAGCTGTTCAATGGGGAGATAATTAGCTATAAGATATCTGAATCACCTAATTTTAAACAGGTATCAGATATGCTGGGGGATGCCTTTAAAAAGATTAGTACACCGCAGAAACTGATATTACATTCTGATCAGGGGTGGCAATATCAGATGAGAGAGTACCAGCTCATGCTGAAGAAAAAGGGCATCAGGCAGAGTATGTCCAGAAAGGGTAATTGCCTGGATAATGCTGTTATTGAAAACTTCTTTGGCATCATAAAATCTGAACTGTTCTATCTGAAGAAGTACAGTGACATCAAAGAGCTGAAAAAGGATATAGAGGAATACATCAAATACTATAACAACGACAGAATCAAACTCAATTTAAAAGGAATGAGCCCGATAAAATATCGAGCTCATCACATTAATAGTTAATATTTAAGTTTGCCCAACTTTTGGGGTGCACTTCAGCACAGGGTACCTCTTTTTTGATAGTAATGTCCCGTCTGCAAATGCAAGCATCAGCAAAATCAAAGCCTTTTTATAAATTGCAGCTTTTTTATAATTCATACCATCATCTATACTAATGGGAAGTAAATTCTTTTTTACCATAATAACTTTGTGTTTTTGCCTGAACTGTTTTGGGCAAAAAATGGGCGTGATTACCGGATCCATACAAAACCGAAATACCAATGAAAAATTGGCCGGTGCAACTTTAAGTGTAAATGGCACATCCATTACGGCTGCTTCTGATACTTCGGGTAAATTCAGAATAATAGTGCCGGTTGGAACCCATCAAATTACTGCAGCTTATATTGGTTATTTACCGCAGGTGAAATACAATATTGTGGTCAGTTCTGGAAATGCTCAGATTGCTAATTTTGAATTGGAGCCAGATGCCAAGTCTTTGGATGAGGTTGTGGTAAGTTTTAGCAGAGGTAAATCGGCTATTGCTGCTGATATGGTTACTCCTTTATCGGTACAACAACTTACCATGGAAGAGATAAAGAGCAGTCCGGGAGGTAATTTTGATGTTTCAAAAGTAGTGCAAACACTTCCAGGTGTGGGTATCAGCAATGGAGTAGGGGAACGTAATGATATCATTATTCGAGGAGGAGCCCCCAATGAGAACGTGTATTACCTGGATGGTATAGAAATTCCGGTGTTGAATCATTTTCAAACTCAGGGAAGTTCTGGCGGAGCTCAAGGTATTCTGAATGTATCTTTTATTGAGAGTTTAAAGCTATCTTCTTCGGCATTTGATTCCAGGTATGATAATCCTTTGGCCTCTACTTTTGTAATCAAACAAAGAGATGGCAACTCTGAGCGCCTCTCTGGAAATGCCAGGCTAAGTTTTACAGAATCGGTTTTTACTTTAGAGGGTCCTTTTTCGAAAAAAACTACTTTTCTGGCTTCCGCCAGAAAATCTTACCTCAGCTTATTGTTCCAGTTGATCGATTTGCCCATCAGGCCAGAATTTGAGGATTTTCAATACAAAGTAACCCATAAGTTTAATGATAAGACCACACTTACAGCTATTGGTTTGGGGGCCTTGGATCACTTTAACTTTGCTCCAACTAAAAAATCTACTCCAGAAAATACCTATATACTTAGATCTACCCCATATATTAATCAATGGAACTATACAATAGGTTTTAATCTGAATCATAAGATCGAGAATGGCTATATGAATTTCAGCTTAAGCCGCAACATGTTTGATAACCAACTGGACAAATTTGAGGACGAGCAAAGAATTGAATCTAATAGAAGTTTGTTGGTCAAATCTCAGGAAGTTGAAAATAAGTTTCGATTTGATATCAATAAATTTATTAATGGTTGGAAATTGTCCACCGGTGTAATGGCGCAATTTGTTGGCTATAACAGCACTATTTTTAATAAAGTTTCTAACGAGATAAAAGATGAGCAAGGAAATACGTTTAGTCCGGAGCGCATTATCCGGTTTAACAGTGATATCGATTTTTTGAAATACGGGGTGTTTTTGCAGGCTTCTAAGGATATCTTTAACAATCAGTTGCTTCTCTCCGGCGGGATTCGGACGGATATGAATACCTTTACAACCGGAGGAAATGATCCTTTAAAAACACTATCTCCGCGTTTATCTCTGGCATACCATATCAGTTCGAAATGGGATATTAATGCTTCAGTGGGTACTTATTTTAAAATCCCTTCTTACACCGCATTGGGGTACAAAGACAATAATGGCTTTGCTGTAAATAAAGGGATGGATTATATTCAATCTACCCATTATGTTTTAGGAACGCAGTTTCTTCCGCTAAACTCTCTCCGCTTTACTTTTGAAACCTTTTATAAACGGTATAACAACTATCCGGTTTCTGCTGCAACAGGTATTTCTATGGCCAATCAGGGGGCTGAATATGCTTCTGTAGGTAGCGAAAAATTATTGAGTGCTGGGAATGGAGAAACTTATGGTCTGGAGATTTATGCGCAGCAAAAACTGGTTAAAAACTTTTTCTATGTAGCCAGTTACTCCTATGTGAGGAGTAAGTTTTCGGGTATTGATGGCAAAATGATCTCTTCATCATGGGATAATGAGCATCTGCTTTCTGCTACCCTGGGATATAAATTAAAGCGAAATTGGGATTTAGGTTTAAAATACCGTTTTGCCGGAGGCTCGCCCTATACTCCTTTTAACCTGATGGTATCCCAGCAGAACTATGTGGCTCTTGGAACCGGTGTGCCTGATTATAGCCAGCTAAACTCCTTGCGTCTTCCTGCGTATAGTCAGCTTGATATGCGGGTAGATAAGCGGATAAATTTTAGAAGGACTTCTTTAAACTTCTATCTGGATTTACAGAATATGCTGAAAAATGAGAATGCCAATTTTCCAAAATATACGTTTAAACGTACAGATGATAATACCGCGTTTTTAACTACCGATGGCCAGCCTTTGCTTCCTAACGGATCTAATGGTATTCCGGTTATTTTGACCACCAAATCGGGCAATTTAATTCCTTCACTCGGTATTACTTTTGAATTTTAAGGGATAAAAGCTTTCGGTAAAAAATCAGCCCTTAAAAACGGAAGCTATAAACCTTTTTATGGACTTTTATAATTCAGATGCGAGCGGTACCTATGGTGTATAAAAGCATCTAATGCCGGGTAGGTTTATAATGGAAATAAATTTTAATCTAATTGTTTTTTTAAACTAAACCATTAATGTTGCCAAATTCTCTGAATGGTCGTATCTCCTATTCTTATAAGTTTGGGGTAAACTGAGATAATTCATAAATGCCCAACGCTTTTTCAATATCCGCTACCTTATTCACAATAGTTTCAAATCCATCTTCGCCAAAGAGTTTGTGCTCGTTCTTTTCAAATTCTTCTCCCAAACTATCATACTCATGTTTAGAAACAATTTTCCTGAATGCAGGAAAAAGCACGGTGTCTTCCCGGGCTTCATGTGGCCTGTACATGGTATTGAATGCGGTAAGCAGTTGAATTAACTTTTGGCTTTCTGTTTCAGTGGCTGTTTGTGATTTGGCAAGCTGCATGATCTCATCTGTTAATTTTCTTCCAGCCTGGTGTTGTTGCAACAATACATTTACCAAATCGGTGAGTTGATTCGCTTTCTGAAAACGTGGAAATAAATACTGTTCTTCCTGCTTTTCGTGGTAATCTTCTACGAATGTTCTGATAACATTTGCAGCATTGCTTAATGCCTCTTTCGGGAAAGCCGTTTTATTCGCCAAATGTGTTTTACAGTTGTCATAAATAAGAAGGATCCTGTTAAGCAGTCCGTGTTCCTGCATTAAATCTTCGGACGCAGATACGTTTTGACCTTCGCCTTCTTTTTCTTCTTTTCCGGTACAACCCGAAAGCAATGCAATGCCTGAAGCACCAGAAAGGGTAAGTACGAGACCTTGCTTAACAAAGTTCCTGCGATTGGTGGTTGTATTTTCACCAAAATAATTGGCTTCCTGTTCCATATCGTTAAGGTTAAGATTTGACTAACTTTTTTAACTATTGAATTGTTTCTAGCAAGGTCTGAAAAGATAAGTGAGCAGCAAGGTCAGACAAAATCGATTCTGTTGTGTGCAAACGCCCAAAATCCTTTTTTATCTAAAAAGAGAGTTATCGTGACAAAGGTGGGATGGGCAGTTACATTCAGGGCAATAGCAATTTGAGAAACGGTTTGTGGATTTTACGCACTTGACTAAACTAGTAATTGATTAAAATGAGTTGAAAGGCTTGGGAGGTCATAAATAAAAAAGCCCTAACAGTTTAATTGTTAAGGCTTTTTATTAGAATTTTAGTAGCGGGGAGCAGGATCGAACTGCCGACCTCAGGGTTATGAATCCTGCGCTCTAACCATCTGAGCTACCCCGCCAGGGGAGGTCTGTAAAACAGAGTTGCAAATATAGTGGAAATTACCTTTCTTTAGAAACAAATGTTGAAAATTTCGCCTGGGCGAGAAAAAATATACCAGAATGCAAGAAAAGAAAAAGTTTAATTTGGAATACGAAGTAAATTCTTCGCCTAGAATTTTATTTACTTTTTTGAATGAGCCTAATGGGTTAGCTCAATGGTTTGCTGATGATGTAACTTTCCGTGACCAGATCTATACTTTTACCTGGGAGGATGAACAACAGAAAGCCAAATTGCTCTCTATCAAAGAAAATAAACTAGTTAAATTTAAATGGTTGGATGATGAGCCACATTGCTATTTTGAAATGGAAATACTGCAAGATGAGCTCACCAACGATGTAGCCCTTTCCATTACTGATTTTGCTACGGAAGATACCATTCAGGACCGACGCCTGATTTGGGATAACCAGATTCAATATTTAGTAAGCGTATTAGGGGCTTAGCAGCATATTTTCCCTATTTTTGTAACGTGAAAAAAGTATACGTTTTGGTACTGAAGGCTTTTGCCAGGCCTTTTATTGTAACCTTTTTCATTGTTATGTTCATTTTGTTGATGTTCTTTTTGTTTAGATACATCGATGATTTGATTGGGAAAGGATTTGAATGGTATGTTATTCTGGAGCTGCTCTTTTATGCTTCAGCAACCAATGTAGCCATGGCGCTTCCGCTGTCGGTTCTTTTATCCTCTATCATGACCTTTGGCAGTTTGGGCGAGAACTATGAATTAGTAGCCATTAAATCTGCCGGGATTTCCTTACAGCGGGCGATGATGCCTTTATTTTTGGTGGTGGGCATGCTTAGCGTTAGCGCTTTCCTTTTTTCTGATTATATGTTGCCCGTGGCCAATTTAAAGATGGGCTCGTTATTATACGATGTGCGCAATCAAAAAGCCGCTTTTCTAATTGATGAAGGTATTTTTAATAGCAGCATGAGCGGGTATAGTATCCGGGTAAAAAAGAAAGACCCCGATGGCCAGACTCTGCATGGGGTTATTATATATGATCATAATACCGGTAATGGCAATGCCAATGTTTTAATGGCTAAAGAAGGCCGTATGTATCGTAGTGCCGATGATCAGTTGCTGGTGCTGAAATTAAAAGATGGTGTACGGTATGCTGAAGAACAGGGAGATGGGGCAAGTTATAATCCGCGTGAGCGTTTTACCCGTTTCCGCTTTAAAGAAACAGAGCAGAAGTTTGATCTTTCCGGATTTAAACTCCAAAGAACCGATGAGAATCTGTTCAAATCTAATAATGCCATGCTTAATCTGAAGCAGTTGGCTTATTACCGTGACTCCTTTCAGGTTAAAACAGATAGTAATCTAAAAACTGCCTACCGGGATATTAAGCCCTATTATACATCGGCGTCTAACGATAAAGTTCAGAAAACAACTAAGCCGCTAGCTTTAAAACCCTATAAAGACGTGCTCGATTTGTTTAGTTCGGATAAAAGATTGCTTGTTTTGCAAAATGCTACTAGCCAAATCAATAGTATTAAAGATGTGTTGAAAACCAAAGAAGAATTTAATACCGAGAGTATGGGCAGGATGCGAGGTTTAATGGTAGAATACTATAAAAAGTATACTCTTCCCGTTTCCTGTATTTTGTTATTCTTCATTGGCGCCCCCTTAGGAGCTATTATACGGCGGGGCGGATTAGGGCTACCGGTGGTTATGGCGGTTTTGTTCTTTCTGATTTATCATATTATATCTACCATTGGAGAAAAATCAGTCAAAGAAGGCTCTCTTTCTCCAGCTTTGGGAATGTGGATGGCTATTATTGTGTTAACCCCATTAGGAATTTTTCTAACTTATAAAGCCACAGTTGATTCAGTATTATTCGATATAGATTTTTACAAACAATGGTTCAGGAAAGTCATTTTGCGAAAAGGTGATTAATGTGAGCTTTGTCTGTCTTATTGCATTTTATTGACGTTTGTTACTAAATCTGAAAGGCAGTAGAAAAACAAATTGAGTAAATTTGAACCAATTTTAAATCTAACCAGATTAATATAAAAAAGTCTGGTTTCTGAAAACAATAAGCGATGTTTAATACAATTGAAGAAGCTATAAACGATATAAAAGCTGGTAAAGTAGTTATTGTAGTAGATGATGAAGATCGGGAGAATGAAGGGGATTTCCTTACGGCAGCTCAAAATGCTACTCCGGAAGTAATTAATTTTATGGCCAAACATGGCCGTGGGCTTATTTGCGCCCCACTTACGGAAGAACGTTGTGATGAATTGCGCCTGGATTTAATGGTTGGTAATAATACAGCTACCTATGAAACTAATTTTACCATCTCGGTTGACTTAATTGGTCATGGTTGTACTACGGGTATATCAGCTTCCGACCGCTCAAAAACCATTCTGGCTCTTGTTGATCCGGCAACTAAGGCCGAGGATTTAGGACGTCCGGGCCATATTTTCCCTTTAAAAGCCAAGCAGGGCGGGGTATTACGTCGTGCCGGACATACGGAAGCTGCTGTAGATTTGGCTCGTTTAGCAGGCTTTGAACCAGCAGGTGTTATTGTAGAAATTATGAAAGAAGATGGAGAAATGGCTCGTTTGGCCGATCTTCAGCTTATAGCCCAACAATTTGAACTAAAAATTATTTCTATTCAGGATTTGATATCCTACCGCTTAAGTACTGAATCATTGATCAAAAAAGAAGTTGCGGTAAAATTACCTACCGATTGGGGGGATTTTGAAATGGTGGCTTATACTCATGTTAATACCGGCGAACATCATTTGGCCCTGATCAAAGGTAGCTGGGAACCTGATGAACCTATTCTGGTTCGGGTACATAGTTCTTGCATTACCGGCGATATATTTGGTTCCTGCCGTTGTGATTGCGGTCCTCAGTTGCATAAAGCTATGAAAATGATTGATGAAGCTGGTAAAGGTGTAATTATCTATATGAATCAGGAAGGCCGCGGAATTGGTTTGATTAATAAGTTACATGCTTATAACCTGCAGGAAAATGGCTTGGATACGGTAGAAGCCAATTTGCAATTGGGCTTCAAGATGGATCAACGTGATTATGGTATCGGAGCACAAATGTTACGCAACCTCGGGGTTAAAAAAATGATGCTGATGTCTAATAATCCTACCAAACGAGCTGGTTTAATTGGCTATGGCCTTGAAATAGTAGGCAATGTTCCAATAGAGATTCAGTCTAATGAACACAATGAACTTTATCTGAAAACCAAAAGAGATAAGATGGGACATACCATTATGAAAAATAGTTAAGCCAAAAGCTTAGCTATTTTTTCTTCACTTTGGGCTCTTCGGGTATTATAGCGTTGGTTTGAGGTTGTTGTTCCTTTTGTTGTTGCTCTAATTCTTTTTTGCGGCGTTCTTCGCGTCGTTTTTTACCTATCAGCGTTTTTAGAAATTCATTCAGATTGTCAAACTCCTGACGGTAGGCCAAACCACCAGCACTAACATACTGACCTGTATTGGTATTTAAGACGTCAACGTTATTAGGCCGGTTTGATAAACGAAGCACCAGGTTTCCATTTTTGTTTAACAGATATTGGAGTTCCAGGTCGTGAGCTGCAGAAGCACCTAGCACACTGAAATCATTCAGATATGGGTTGTTTGTTTTGCTTAAACGGTCTGTAACTCCTCCGGTTAAAATTAGACGATCATTTAATAGTCGAAAAGATGCGCTTGCCTCACTTAATGAGCGAATATTCAGATCTACGAAATTTAAATTGAAGTTTTGTGCTATCACATTATTCAACTGATTAAAAATTAATTCCGTACCGGCACTACTTAAGGTGCTGCCTAAAGTCTGTATATCAGCGCCGGTACCAGGGGCAAAGCTTCGTCTAACAATTAAACTTAGTGCCTGCTGGTTCACATTATTGACATCGCTTAAATAGCTTTGCAACTCATCTTTTAGATAAGAGTCTGCCGGGAAATTAAGATTGAAATTAATTTCGGGCTTGAGTAATGAGCCATTTAAATTCATCACGGCCTCCGCCAGAACCCTTTGGTCAGAAGGCGGCCGGCTGGCGGCTATATATAACGGCCTTAGGCTGGTACGTACCGCATAAACCGCTTTTAAATTTATAGTTGCTTCGGTGGGACTGCCGGACCAGTGGATAGAACCTCCCTGGCTAATCTCGAATATTTTATTGATCAGATTTTCCTGAGCTGTAAACTCAAACTTACCGCTTGAAATCAGATAATCTCCAGACATCTCAAAATCTCCAAAACTGCTGATTCTCAAGCCAAGCCGTTCGGCAGTACCACGTCCGGTTAATTTACCCAAATCTGTAAAAATATTCACCTCGGTACTCTCATCAATCGTTAAATCAAGCTTTAAGGTCACACCATTAAATATGTTTTCTTTTTTGATGATATTTTTCGTTGAATCTTTGGCTATAAAAGTAATGAAGTCACTCTCGCTAACAGTTTCTGATGAATTTAGAGGAATATTAAATACCGTTCCTTCATTGGTACTAGCCTGAATGTCTATGCTCATATTATCAGTGGGACCATTGAACTTAAATGTTCCTGAACCATAAGCAATACCGTAATACAGTGGGTTATTTTTAGCAGTAGTATTTAAAGCCATGAAATTATCAGCCTTCACCGTAACATGAATGTCCGGATTTTCCGGATCCTTCATATCTACTGTTCCATTGGCTATGGCGATGTGGTTTTTATTGTCTTTTTCGTTGTATTTAGTGTCTTTTAATACCAGGTTAGAAAGATGGATGACACTGTTTTTAACCAAAATATCCTTAGCTGTAAAATGATACGGAGTTTTCAGATAATTAACCGTTAGGGCGGCATTAACCAAGCTTAGGTTTCCATTAATTTGGGGGCTGGTGAGAGGTCCGGTTACCCGCAAGCCAGTAGAAACTTTGCCGCTAACATTGGATATCAAATTGCTTAACAGGGGCTGGAAAAGTGCCAATTCGGTATCTTCCATCCGCACATTCATATCCAGGCTATTTTGCTCATTTTTTGAGTTGTAAGTGCCCTGCAGATCTAATGTTTTTTGCTCTTTATTCACAATATCCATTTTTACGTTAACCAATTGTGTGGCATCGTCAAAATCGGCAGCCAGGTTCAGGTTACCGATAGGCATATTGTTGAAATTAAGGGAGTCTATAGTCATTCCGGCTTCTATGCGTGGATTTTTAATTATGGCAGCTAGTTTGGTATTACCATTCAATTCACCTTGCAGAGTAATTCCTAAAGGCTTGGTTAAAGAGTTGAAAGTGGTCAGCTTAAATTTGTTAAAGCCAACCAGAAGTTCATCTTCCGGATTTTTAGAGATGATTCCATTAATGGTTAGAAGCTGATTGTCTCGGAATAATCCAAAGTTTTTAATAGAAGTTTTTCCTTCTTCAAAACCAAAACTCACTTTATCCTGGATTCGCCAAACTTCGTGGTTAATAATTACATCAGAAGGCAACAAACTTAGCCGGGTAGTAGCGCCATTCTCTTTGCTAAACTCTACCAGTCCGTTTAAGTCCAATTGGTTGGTAGCATTTTTGTCAGAAAGTTTGATGTTCAGGTTCAAACTATCGTTGCGCAAAATATTAGAAATGTTGATATTCTTGATATAAAGACTATCCGTTAAATCTACCTGGTCTGAGGTGATAAAAAGGTTCAGCGCCAAAGGCGTGGTGGTTTGGTCAATAATTAGATTATTGACTTTGATTTTATTGTAAATAATGGTGCGGGCAAAACCGTTTAAGTTGGCAATATTATTGGCCGAATTGAACTGACCGCTAAGCATGGCTTGGTCTGGAATTTTAAGTTCGGGGATAAACAACAGACTTAAAGGCTCAAAATGTTTCAGATTTAAGTTGAAAACGAAGTTCTGAGGCTCCGGTTTCACGTGTTTTACATTTAATGAAGGAATATATGTTTTGGCAACCGATTTAAAATAAGAGGGGATGGTATTCAAATCATACTCGCCTTTAATGCTGGCATCCAGAATGTCTGAATTGACTTTGATTTCCCGATTTTTTCCAACCCCAACAGCAGAAAGTGACAGGGAGTCAACTGAAAAGGTATGGTCGGGCTTGGTTAATTTGATGGTATGAATGGCAAAGTCACCCTGGATATTATTGAGGTTATCTCCATTAAAGTTTGTTCTGAAATCTGCGTCAACCTGAACCGTATCTGTGGTAAGTTTCAGCGCATGCAGATTGGCGCCCCGCAGGGTAGCATTGAAATTAAAAACCGGCAGTTCCGGGTTAATGTTAATACCACCATTAAAATCAAGTTTGATATTGGGATCGGTAATGTTGATGCGGCCATCAAATAATTTATCCTTAAAACCTCCATTTACTTTAATATTGGTATAGCGATAGCCTTTAAAATCCAGGTAGGTGATATCTGATTTAATCTGTTCACGAAGCTGCTTTAAGCTAAAACCCTCGCCCTGGATATCGGCCTTTAGGGTGGTTCTGCCAACCTGACTTTCATCCAGTAGGTTGCCCAGGTCAAAATCATAAGCTTTCACAATGCCGGCATATGAGTGGATCCCTTTGGGCGAGATCTTCATTTTTACATCCGATTCAATGCGTCCCAGGGCAGTTTTAAATTCGCCGGTAGCTGTAAAATCACTTTCATAACCAAGAAAACGTCCTTTGAAATTAACGTTTCCAAACTTTTCTATGATAGATGGTACCGTATCTTTCTTTCCGGTTATTTTAGAAAGGATGAGCTCCGCATCAGCTTTGTTGGAATAAACCTGGTCAAAGTTTAAATCTAGCTGGGTTTTTTCCCAATTGGGTAAACCTTTAAGCTGGAAATCGCCTTTTAAATAAGAAGCTTTGCCTGTACGTATGGCCAGTTGTTTGGCTTTTAAATTATTTACATATCCGCTTATATTTCCATTAGCACGGATATCAATACTCATATGTCGGACTTCTGAAGCAAAAAAGGCAACATCAGAGGCAAAAATGTGCGCATCATTAAAATGAGCATCCATATATACCCCTTTTACAAAGTTGTTGAAATCTTTTAAAGTTTTGTATTTCATTAAAAAATAATCAGAAATACGCGATTTGGGGGTTTCTAACAGTAAATTCTTAAATTCCATGCGGTTGCTGTCTATTACGGCATGGGTACTCAGATTTTTTAAATAAAAGCCGCTTTTTTCGCGGAAAGTTAGATTTTTTACTTCCGCTTTGATTAAGTGGTTTTTAGTATCCAGGTTCAGTAGCGTAGTATTTAGCTTTTGAAGATGTATGTCGTCAAAGTTGATGCCTTTGATAACCGTATCCGTTTCAAAATTTCTGAACTTAAAGTCGATATTATTCAGCACAACCTTATCTAAAGTAATTTGATAGGGTGGCTTGCTTGGTTTTTTTGCAGGCTGTGGTGGTCCGCTAAAATAATCAATGATAAAATCCAGGTTGGTGCTGTTATCTTTGTATTCTTTCAGATAAAATTTGCTTTGATCCAACTGTATGGTCCTGAAATCAATTTTTCGCTTGGCGGGAGAAATGTCGCGGAATTGGACAGTGAGTTTGGGCGCATATAACAGACTGTCTTTTTCCAAATCCTGCACATATAAGCCTTCAAGCGCTATCGACTTAAAAGGGTTCACAAATTCTAATTGGAAATCGAAAGGATTGGGTGAAGTTTTAATCAGCACTGGGCTGGTGGGTTTAATATATAAGCTTCTTATCTCAATCCTTGTTTTTAATTCCTCAGAGAGATAGGTGGCCGCTTTTTTGGCCACATAAGTTTGCACTGATTTAAACTGGAATGAAACAATAAGGGCGGCAACCAATAAAATGAAGGTTGCTAGCGTCCATAAACTTATTTTGAGTACTTTTTTGATAGCTTTGTACTGTTAATCTTAAAAATAATTTAAATATCTGGTTTTGGCCACTATACTCGCAATAGAATCCTCCTGTGATGATACCTCAGCAGCTATATGTATCAACGGTAAAATTTGCTCCAATGTTATTGCAAATCAATTAGTTCATCAAAATTACGGAGGCGTAGTGCCCGAACTTGCTTCACGCATGCACCAGCAAAATATTGTGCCTGCAGTTTATGAAGCAATTTCGCGTGCTAAAATACATAAAAATGAGATTGATGCGGTAGCTTTTACACGTGGACCGGGTCTTTTGGGCTCACTTTTAGTAGGTACTTCGTTCGCCAAAGGATTTGCTTTGGCAAATAGCTTGCCATTAATTGATGTAAACCATATGCAGGCGCATATTTTGGCTCATTTTATTGAGGAAGATAAGCCCAATTTCCCTTTTTTATGTTTAACCGTATCAGGCGGACATACCCAAATTGTGTTGGTTAGAAATTATTTTGACATGGAGATCATTGGACAAACCCTGGATGATGCCGCCGGAGAAGCCTTTGATAAAACGGCCAAAATTCTGAATCTGCCTTATCCTGGGGGACCTTTAATTGACCAGTATGCCCGCCAAGGAAATCCGTTGGCCTATGCTTTCCCGGAGCCACAGATTCCAGGGCTGAACTTCAGTTTTAGCGGCTTGAAAACTTCTATTCTGTATTTTGTAAGGGATAAAGTAAAGGAAGATCCGGATTTTGTAAAAAATAACCTGGCTGATATTTGTGCTTCAGTGCAACATCGTATTGTGACCATTTTGCTTGCCAAGTTAAAAAGGGCGGCTCACGAGTATCAAATTAAAGATATTGCCATTGCCGGTGGGGTATCTGCCAATTCTGGTTTGCGCCAGGCTTTAAATGATATGGCCGCCAAACACCAGTGGAAGGTTTTTATCCCCAAGTTTGAATATTGTACTGATAATGCCGCCATGATTGCCATTGCCGGTTATTATAAATTCCTGGAAAAAGATTTTATCGGTCAGGATGTGGCTCCTTTAGCCAGAATGAATTTTTATAAACACCTCTAAATTTGCATAATATGAGTTTTTCCAGTTTGATCTTTTTTGGAATTTTCGGATTGCCATTAGTGGCGTTTTTAGTTTGGATTATGCGTCAGGATAAGCGCCGGGGGAATGTTGGATTAGCCGTTTTGGCCGTTGCCGTGGTTTTAGCCATAGTGGTGGCTATGATGTTGTATATGAAAATGAGCAATTGATAATTGTTAGTTATTAATTGTTAATGTAGCCTTACAGATAATACTTGTAATCATTTTGATTACTTCAACTGCAGAGTCGTGGATAAGCTTTACAATCCTTATTGCAAATCAAAGCTCTTTTTCTTGATAGCATTTTCCTTCATAGATAACTAATAATTAACCATTGTTTTACAAAAAAATAGAGGTTGCTTTTTGAAACAACCTCTATTAACAATTGAGAATTAACAATTATACTTTTTCTTCCAGTTTATCTCCGGTTACCAGTTCTTTTATTTTGGTTTCCAGTTCATCCATCAGGTCTGGGTTATCTAACAGGATTTGTTTTACGGCATCGCGGCCTTGTCCTAAGCGGGTATCGCCATAGCTAAACCAGGAGCCCGATTTTTTGATTACTTCAAACTCTACGCCCAAGTCAATAATTTCACCGGCTTTAGAAATTCCTTCGCCAAACATGATGTCAAACTCGGCAATACGGAAAGGAGGGGCAACTTTGTTTTTTACAATTTTTACTTTTACCCGATTTCCGGATACTTCATCAGAATCTTTGATCTGGGAAATACGGCGGATATCTAATCGTACTGAAGCGTAAAATTTAAGCGCATTTCCTCCGGTAGTAGTTTCCGGATTGCCAAACATCACCCCAATTTTTTCACGTAACTGGTTGATGAAAATACAGCAGGCGCCGGTTTTGGCAATGGTTCCGGTTAATTTACGTAAAGCCTGGCTCATTAAACGGGCTTGTAAACCCATTTTGGAATCACCCATTTCTCCCTCAATCTCAGCTTTAGGAACTAAAGCGGCTACCGAGTCGATAACGATAATATCAATGGCTCCGGAACGGATTAGATTGTCGGCTATTTCCAGGGCTTGTTCGCCATTATCAGGCTGTGAGATGAGCAGGTTTTCAATATCTACTCCTAGCTTTTTCGCATAATATTTATCAAAAGCATGTTCGGCATCAATAAAGGCAGCAATACCGCCCTTTTTCTGAGCTTCGGCAATGGCATGAATAGCCAGGGTGGTTTTACCGGATGATTCTGGTCCGTAAACCTCAATAACCCGGCCTTTGGGTAAGCCGCCTATACCTAAAGCTATATCCAACCCCAGAGAACCAGTAGATATTGACTCAACCGGTTCTACGGCGTTATCGCCCAGTTTCATGATCGTACCTTTCCCGTATGATTTTTCCAGTTTATCCAGCGTAAGCTGTAAAGCTTTTAATTTATCTGTATTGCTCATTATTTTAGTTTATGTGCTCCGGTTTTTAAATTTTACAAGGCGAAATTACTAAAATTTTTATCAATAATTGCACGCTTGCATTTCTATGTTGAAGTTATTAATAAATTTTTCTGAATGAAAGGGAGGGATAGATTATTTCTGTACTTCCAACTTTTTCAAGGCCAAAACTAACTTGTTCACCTTTTTCTGCTCCTGCTGTTCTTTTTGTTTTTTCTTTTGGATCGCTTCGACTTTTTTTAGCGCTGTAGCCGAATTGCTCTGTTCATAGTATTTACAGAAGTCTGTTAAAGGGCAGATATCGCATTTGGGGCTACGGGCTACACAAATATAGCGGCCATGTAAAATAAGCCAATGATGCGCTATGTGTATTTTATCCTGAGGAAGATTTTGAACCAGTTGTTTTTCGGCGGCCAATGGTGTACTGGCCTTTGTAGTTAGGCCAATGCGATCGGCTACCCTGAAAACGTGGGTGTCAACAGCCATGGCCGGCGCCTGGTAAATTACTGAAGCAATTACATTGGCGGTTTTTCTGCCCACGCCCGGCAGCTTTTGTAACTGGTTGATGTCGGCAGGCACTTCGCCACCATACTCGGCCATTAATTTTTGGGCCATGCCCACCAAATGCTTGGATTTATTATTGGGATAGCTTACGCTGCGGATGTATTCAAAAACTTCTTCGGCAGTGGTTTCAGAAAGACTTTGGGCATCCGGATAGCGTTCAAAAAGAGCAGGAGTGACCTGGTTAATGCGTTTATCAGTACACTGGGCAGAAAGAATTACCGCTACCAGCAATTCGTATGGATTTGTGTATTGCAATTCTGTCTCAGCCTGAGGTTGATGGGTGGAAAAATAATCAACAAAGGCTTTGTAGCGATCTTTTTTCAGCATAATGCAAAGATAGAATAAGTTAGCTGACGCCGATAGCTTTTAGCCATTGCTGATTTTTAAAAGCCGTTAGCTAAAAGGCTAAACTAATAGCTAACAGGCTAATTAAATCGATCTAGAATAATCCAGGATTTTCCTAACCGAATCCGGATCAGGTTTTAATTTGATCTTATTCAAATCCGGTTTAATAGAGGTGTAGAACAATAGTTCCTCTTCACTCAAATCTGCGGGCTCATTGTTTGTTGCCCTTTCATTGTGTGAAGGATTAGGGGGCCGTGTAGAGGTTTTGATCATAAGCAGTTTTTGTTTTTCTAATATAAGTAAAAACGCAATTGCCAGATCTATATTTTATGTCCGAAAAACTTTAAACTGTTCTTAACAATTATGTAACCTAAGATGTGCAGGGAATTGAGAATATTACTCAAATCTGCATGCCTAAAAATATATTCGACTGATTTTTAGTTTTTTAAGCTTAATTCTTTTGTTAGTATCATTTTGCGCAGGTTGTTCAAAGCATAGCGCATACGTCCCAGGGCTGTATTAATACTCACATCGGTAATTTCGGCAATTTCTTTAAAGCTTAATTCTCCGTAATGGCGCATAATCAATACTTCTTTTTGTTCCGACGGCAATAAATGGATCAGGTATTTCAGGTCCTTATGGGTTTGTTCGCGTACCATTTTATCCTCAATACTTTCGTCGTTAAACTGTAGTACTTCAAAAATATCAAAGCCTTCAATGTTAGTTACTACCGGAGTGCGCTTTTCTCTGCGGAAATGGTCAATAACCAGATTGTGGGCAATACGCATTGTCCAGGGCAAAAATTTGCCTTCTTCATTGTATTTGCCGGCTTTCAGTGTATTGATAACTTTAATGAAAGTGTCCTGAAAAATATCTTCAGCCAGGTAGGTATCTTTTACCAGTAAATATATTGATGTGTAGATTTTGGATTTGTGTCTCCTGATCAGTTCTTCCAGGCATGACTCATGCCCATTGACGTACTGGTGGATCAAATCCTGATCGCTCTCCAAATGAAGTTCCATAGGACTCTAACTTTAAAATTCCCCTTAATAATTCAAAAAAAAGATGTTTTAAGTAGAGTTTTTTCCGATAAGCGATCTCCTATGTTTAATGTTGTAATACTATGGATTTGAACCAAAAGAACCAAATATTTTCGCTAAATCAAAGAATAATTCTGAAATAGCCATGATAAGCGCATAATAGCCGTATTTTTGCAGAGCAAAATTAGGTCCAATTATAACAATATTGGTTTACAGAAAGTTCAGCATTATTCATGAGCAAGGAAGCGGAAAAAGACGTCCGGAAAAATATCATCATTAAAGGCGCCAGGGTACATAACCTTAAAAATATTGATGTGGCCGTCCCTAAAAATAAACTGGTGGTTATTACCGGTATGTCGGGTTCTGGTAAATCATCACTGGCATTTGATACACTGTATGCTGAAGGGCAGCGCCGTTATGTAGAAAGTTTATCGGCTTATGCCCGCCAGTTTATGGGTAGGATGAATAAGCCTGATGTAGATTATATTAAAGGGATTGCCCCGGCTATTGCCATTGAGCAAAAAGTGATCACCAGCAATCCACGTTCTACGGTAGGTACTTCTACCGAGATTTACGATTATCTCAAATTGCTTTTCTCCCGCATAGGAAAAACTTATTCTCCCGTTTCAGGTCAACAGGTTAAAAAAGATACCGTTACCGATGTGGTGAACTTTATCTCGCAATTGCCGGAGGAAACTTCTGTAACCATTCTTTGTCCCCTGTATCCGCATAATAACCGAACCTTGAATGAAGAACTGGCGGTTTTGCTTCAAAAAGGATTTACCCGTGTAGTTATTAACGATAAATTATCTAAAATAGAGGATCTGCTGGAAGATAAAACGGCCGGAAACCGGAAGTTGGACGATTCCATGCAGGTAAAAGTGCTGATAGACCGTATTTCTGTTTCGCAGGAGGAGGAAACCCTGAGCCGCATGGCCGATTCTGCTCAAACCGCTTTTTTTGAAGGTAAAGGCGATTGTTATGTAGAGGAGAATGGTCAATCTCATTTTTTCTGCGATCGTTTTGAACTGGATGGGATCCGTTTTGAAGAACCCAGCCCCAATTTTTTTAGTTTTAATAATCCTTATGGCGCTTGCAAACGCTGTGAAGGTTATGGCCGCATCATGGGCATTGATGAGGATCTGGTGATCCCGGACAAAAGCAAATCGGTATATGATGGAGCCATTGCACCCTGGCGGGGAGAGAAGATGAAGGAATGGCTGGATGTGCTGGTTAAGCATGCCCTAAAATTTGATTTTCCTATTCACCGGGCTGTTAGTGAACTGAGCGAAGAGCAAAGGGAATTGCTTTGGACAGGTAACCAGTATTTTCGCGGTTTAGATGAGTTTTTTAAAGAACTGGAAACACAAACCTATAAGATCCAATACCGGGTTATGCTATCGCGATACCGGGGAAAAACCAATTGTCCTGAGTGTAAGGGCAGCCGTTTGCGCAAAGATGCGGCCTATGTAAAAGTTGCAGGAGAATCTATTACCGATATAGTTTTAATGCCTTTAGACCGGGCTTTGGAGTTTTTCCAGAACCTGCAATTGGATGAAATTCAGCAAAAAATTGCCAAACGATTGTTGATGGAAATTTGCAATCGCATTAAGTTTTTGAATGATGTTGGATTGAGCTATCTCACCTTAAATCGTTTGTCGAATACGCTTTCCGGTGGAGAATCACAGCGTATCAATCTGGCTACTTCCTTGGGAAGTTCCCTGGTAGGTTCTATATATGTTTTGGATGAACCCAGCATCGGCCTTCATCCCCGCGATACGCATCGTTTAATCGGGGTTTTAAAATCTTTACGCGATGTTGGGAATACCGTTTTGGTGGTAGAACACGAAGAAGAGATTATGCAGGCCGCCGATCATATTATTGATATTGGCCCGCAGGCCGGTACTCATGGCGGTGAGCTGGTTTTTGCCGGAAGCTTTACCGAGATTTTAAAAGACAAGAACAGCCTGACCGGTCAGTATCTTAGCGGACAGGAAAAAATAGCTATTCCCAGCCGCCGGCGTAAATGGAATGATTATGTAGAGATAAAAGGCGCCCGGGAAAATAACCTGAAAAATGTTTCAGTAAAATTTCCTTTAAATGTTTTAACCGTTGTTTCGGGTGTTTCCGGTTCGGGCAAAACTTCTTTGGTTAAGCGCATTCTGCAACCCGCTTTGCAAAAAGCCATTGGCAATTATTCGGGCGAGCAAACCGGGGCTTACGATAGCATAGATGGCGATTATGCTCAAATAGAACAGGTAGAAATTGTTGATCAAAATCCTATCGGCCGTTCTTCCCGCTCCAATCCGGTAACTTATGTCAAAGCCTGGGACGAGATTCGTAACCTGTATGCATCTCAAGCCGCCGCCAAAGCTGCGGGCTTAAAACCGGCTGCTTTTTCTTTTAACGTAGAAGGTGGGCGCTGCGATGTGTGCCAGGGCGAAGGCGAGGTGAAAATTGAAATGCAGTTTATGGCAGATATTTATTTGCCTTGCGAAGCCTGTCATGGCAAACGCTTTAAACAGCATGTGTTGGATATCACCTACCGGGATAAAAATGTATCGGATATTCTGGAGCTAACTATCGATGAAGCATTGGAATTCTTTGGCGATCAGCCTAAAATCATGCAAAAAATACAGCCTTTGGTCGATGTTGGTTTGGGTTATGTGCATTTAGGGCAATCGTCTAACACCTTGTCTGGCGGCGAAGCACAACGTATTAAACTAGCTTCTTTCCTGGTAAAAGGTCATCAGAGCAGTAAAACGATGTTTATTTTTGATGAGCCTACCACTGGATTGCATTTCCATGATATTAAAAAGCTACTTAAATCTTTCAATGCTTTGCTGGATCAGGGCAATACCATTATCGTGATCGAGCACAATATGGAGGTAATTAAATGCGCCGATTGGGTGATTGATATTGGTCCGGAAGGTGGAGAAAAGGGGGGAGCCGTTGTATTTGAAGGTGTGCCTGAGGACTTGGTGAACGCCGAACAATCATATACCGGAGCTTTTTTAAAGCGACATTTTTAAGGATATCTTTTAAAAATCCTATATTTTTATGAAAGAACAATCTAAACTAATCCGGAATCAAAGCCCACGTTCAGAAAACCGCGAGCATTCTGTTCCTTTATATCTTACTTCCAGTTTTGTATTTGATAATGCCGAGCAGGGGCGGGCCATTTTTGCCGAAGAAATAGAAGGCAATGTATATTCCCGCTATTCTAATCCCAATACTACTGAATTTATTCAGAAAGTTTGCGAGATGGAGGGAGCCGAGGACGGCTTGGCTTTTGCATCGGGTATGGCTGCGGTTTTTGCCTCTTTTGCGGGTTTATTGCGCAGTGGAGATCATATCGTAGCATTCCGTTCGGTATTTGGTTCTACGCATCAGTTGTTCACTAATTTGCTTCCGCGATGGGGAATTACTACAACGTATGTAGATACTACTAATACACCAGAGGAGGTTGAGGCGGCCATTCGACCCGAAACCAAAATGTTGTTTCTGGAAACCCCTTCTAATCCTGGCTTAGAGCTGGTTGATTTGGCCTGGCTGGGCTCCCTGAAAGAGAAATATCCCAATCTAATCTTGAATGTCGATAATTGCTTTGCTACGCCTTATCTGCAAAAACCCATCAGCTTTGGTTTTGATTTAGTCAGCCATTCGGCTACCAAATATATGGACGGACAAGGCCGTGTTTTAGGCGGTGTAGTGGTTGGCCGTAAAGATCTGCTCAAGGAGATCATGTTTTTTATCCGCCATACCGGACCGGCCATGTCGGCCTTTAATGCCTGGCTACTTTCTAAAAGTTTAGAAACCTTGCCTTTGCGTATGGATCGCCATTGCAGCAGCGCTCTCAAAGTGGCTAAAATGCTGGAGCAACATGCCGAGGTAGAGCAGGTACGCTACCCATTTTTACCATCGCATCCGCAATATGAATTGGCCAAACGCCAAATGAAGCAAGGAGGAGGTATTGTTACCCTGGTGGTAAAGGGCGGATTAGAGCGGGCTCAGCGTTTTCTGGATGCTTTACAAATGATCAGTTTAACATCCAATCTGGGTGATTCGCGATCTATTGCCACTCATCCGGCTTCCACCACACACTCTAAACTAACCGAGGCCGAACGGCAACAGATGGGTATTTATCCTGGCTCGGTTCGTATCTCGGTAGGTTTGGAAGATTTGGACGATATCCTGCAGGATATCTCCAATGCCTTACAGCAATCTAAATAATTTGATTCATCCTCATCAAAAAGAAAAATATCTGAAATGAAAGTACAATTGAAGCGTGTAAACGATGCGGTACATTTTGAAGCCGAAGCTCCATCTTCTCAAGTGAAGGTGCATATTGACGGATCTCCGGAAATTGGAGGAGAGGGTTTGGGCGTGCGCCCGATGGAAATGGTGCTGATGGCCCTGGGCTCCTGCAGTTCATTTGATTTGCTCACTATCCTGAAAAAACAAAAACAAGAGGTTAAAGACCTGGTGGTTACCGTTGATGCTGAACGTCGTAAAGAGCCCATTCCGCAGGTGTTTACCAAAATTCATTTGCAATTTGATTTACAAGGTGCTATTGACCCTGATAAAGCCGAACGAGCCGCAGAGTTGGCTGTGAAAAAATATTGCTCCGTGCACGATATGCTGGTAGCCGGCGGGGTAGAAATCTCTTACTCATTGCATATTACTCCCTGATTTTTCCCTAAAAATTTGTGCCTGTTTTTGATTTAGAGGCTGATGTGAATGTTTTTTACTGCGAAACAAAATGAAAAAAAACAGTTTTTATATATAAAGGATTATGACGCTTAAATTACATGTTTAAACATCTAATTTTTTAATTTTGTGTCACCTAAACAAATAGATATATGGAAACCGCAGTAAAATCTAAATGGGTTGTAGATGCCGCCCACTCTGAAGTGCATTTTAGGGTTAAACACCTTGTAATTTCTACCGTAACAGGAACTTTTAAAGTATTTGATGGTAATTTTATCGCCGAGGGTGAGAGCTTCGAGGGGGCAGAAATAGACTTTTCATTGGATGCAGGCAGCGTAGATACCAATCAGGAGCAAAGAGATGAGCACCTGCGTTCTGCCGATTTCTTTGATGCCGAAAAATATCCACGCATTAGCTTTCGCTCTACATCTTTCCATAAAAAAGAAGATGACGAGTTTGAATTGTTAGGTAATTTAACCATCAAGGATGTTACTAAACCTGTAAAAATGAATGTAGAATTTGGTGGTTTAGCTACCGATTTCTATGGAAATATTAAAGCTGGTTTTGAGATTACCGGTAAAATTAACCGGAAAGACTTTGGCTTAACCTGGAACGGAATAACCGAGGCTGGCGCCATAGTAGTGGGCGAAGAAATTAAGCTGAATATCAACTTACAGTTTGCTAAACAGGTGTAATTAGGGGAGTTGACTGTTTAATTGTTGATTGGTTTATTTGCTAAATCAACATCAAGTAAGGTGTGGTAGTAGAAATTAAGGGTTATCATGAAAATGATAACCTTTTTTTGTTGCATGAATTTTAAGGATTAATACTCAATTAATATTTTATTTTTGCGAATGTTTTTTTTGACCTTTCTGGTAGGCCTGGCCGTTAATTTTGTTGGATATATTCCTTTTGGTAACGTAAACTTAACCGTAGTACAGCTCACTATCAATCGCAGCATCCGGGATGCGATGTATTTTATTGTCAGTTTCTCTATCGTAGAATTCTTTTTCACCTATGGCATCATGTACTTTGCCGATTGGTTTGCCAGTCATACCCATTTAATGTATTGGTTAGACTGGATTCTGATTGTCGTGTTCCTTGTTTTAGGATTTGCAAGCTGGAGAAATACCCAGAAAGAAAAATATGTCAATTATTCGCATGCCGAAAGTATTAAATACGGCGTCCTTTTAGGTTTTTTAAATCCGATGCAGGTTCCTTTCTGGATGATCGGGGGAACTTACCTGATCAGTCATGAATGGATTGAAGTAGGTAATGGTGCTTTGGCTATTTTTAGCGTAGGGGCCAGTGTAGGTTCTTTTCTCTGTCTGTTTGGTTTTGCCCGATTCAGTAAATATCTGCATGAAAAATTCGCTTTTAGCAGCAGAGTAATTAATCGGAGTATAGCTATTATTTTTTTCCTGCTGGCAGCTTATCATATCATTAAAATGATCATTGTACATGCCCGGTAAAAATATCAGGTATTATAAAAAAAACGCTTTTTTACCTTCCGGCGATGAAAAACCTGGTGCTTAGAGCAACAGGCTGCGGGCCATTTTTTCGTCTTCGCCCAGCTTAGATTTAAGCTCATCCAGGGAACTGAATTTTTCATCCCCACGAATAAAGCTCAGAAAATTTAGCCGGATAGTTTGACCATATAAATCCTGGTCGAAATCAAAAATATTCACTTCAATATTTCGGGTCATTCCGTTAATGGTGGGCCGGTGGCCAATATAAGCCATGCCTTTAAGTGTCAGGTTTTGTAGTTGCACGGTTACGGCATAAATTCCATCGGCTGGAATGAGCTTGTAAGTTTCTTCTACAAAAAGGTTAGCGGTAGGAAAACCCAGTTGGCGGCCAATTTGGTCGCCTTTAATTACCCTGCCGCTTAAGTGGAAGGGGTAACCTAAAAAATCACGGGCGGTTTCTACATCGCCTTTTAAAAGGGCATGACGAATTTGGGTAGAACTTACGGCCACATCGTGGAGATCTTGTTCAGGAATTTCCTCGACTATAAAACCATATTCAGAGGCATACTGCTGTAAATGTTGTAATCCGCCCTGGCGGTCTTTGCCAAAACGGTGGTCATAACCGATTACGATGCAGCGGGTGCCAATTTTCTCCACCAAAACATCTTTGATATAATCCTGAGCAGAGAGGTTTGAAAAATCGCGGGTAAAGGGGGTAATAATCAAATGATCCACCCCAAGGTTTTCCAGCATCTCGGCTTTTTCGGCCATAGTGCTGATAAGTTTAATATTGATGTCTTCGGGGTGAAGAATCATCCGCGGATGCGGAAAAAAAGTTAAAATTACGGTTTCGCCACCGGTTTGCAGGGCCACTTCCCGCAGGCGCTTAATAATTTTCTGATGGCCCACATGCACCCCGTCAAATGTACCGATAGTAACTACCGCATTTTCGATTGGGCTAAACTCATCGATGTGGTTGTAAATTTTCATAAGGCCATCAAATCAAAATTACTTTAATTCCTGGGTTTCTTTAAGTCCTCTGATATGGTTAACCAATTCCATCACCTCATAGGCATTGTCTACGTGGAAATCTCCGCTGCGGGTACGGCGTAATTTGGCCAGGTAAGCACCATTATTCAGGGCTTTACCAAAATCATAAATTAAGGAGCGGATATAGGTGCCTTTGCTGCAAACCACCTTGAAATCCACTTCGGGTAAGGCAATGCGGGTTATCTCAAACTGGTTGATGGTTACTTTGCGATGTTTTAACTCTACAGCTTCGCCGCGGCGGGCTTTCATATACAGGCGTTCGCCATTTACTTTAACTGCCGAGTGGGCCGGCGGCAACTGCTCAATCTCGCCAATAAACTGCTTGCAGTTTTCATATAGCTGCTCATCGGTCAGGTGTTCGATATCAAAAGTTTGATCAACTTCTGTTTCCAGATCGTAAGAAGGGGTACTAGCCCCTAAAAACATGGTTCCGGTGTATTCTTTTTCCTGTGCCTGATATTCGTCTATTTTCTTGGTGAGTTTACCGGTACAAATTATCAGCAGGCCGGTGGCTAAAGGATCTAAAGTTCCGGCATGACCTACTTTTAACTTGAGTGGTTTAAACGCGTTGCGGATTTTTCCAACAACATCAAAACTGGTCCATTTATAGGGTTTGTTGATCAGCAAAAGCTCGCCTTCAACAAAATTAAAGTCAGGAAAATGTTTAGTATTCGTTTGGTTTTCAGTATTAATCATTACAGTACATTCAACTCCACTCCGGCAAAATATAAGGCCAGAATTACCACTCCCACAATTATCCGGTACCATCCAAAAAGCCGGAATCCGTGCTTATTCAGAAAACTAATGAAAGATTTGATGGCAATAAGTGCTACCAAAAAGGCTACTACGTTACCTATCAGCAATAGCTTAATGTTTTCCGCATTTAAGAGGTGATATCCTTTTAGTAGTTTATATCCGGTAGCAGCGCACATGGTAGGCACAGCCAGGAAAAAAGAAAATTCAGCAGCTTCATGGCGGGTTAATTTTTGCTGCATTCCGCCGATAATGGTGGCTGCGCTGCGGCTTAAACCCGGAAAGATAACGGCCAGCACTTGGAACAGACCAATAGTAAAGGCTCTCTTGTTACTTAATTCCTCTTCTGATTTTACTGCGGGCTTCTTAAACCAGGAATCGATAAAAAGTAAAACGATACCACCCAGAAACAGCACGGTAGCAATAAAAATGGGATTGCCCAGGGTGTTATCAATAAAATCGTTTAATAAATACCCGAAAAATAAAGCCGGGATAACGGCAATAAGTAGTTTTAAATAAAATTTCCAGTTGGTAAAGTCGAGAAATTTTTTCCAGTAAATAACTACTACGGCCAAGATTGCCCCTAATTGAACAGCTACTTCAAATAATTTTACAAAATCATCGGTGCCTATGCCCATGATAGAGCTGACAATTACCATGTGCCCTGTGGAGGAAACAGGTAAAAACTCAGTCAGGCCTTCAATAATGGCCAGAATGATCGCTTGAAAAACATTCATTTATTATGCGTTCTTTTTAAAAATGGCAAAAAAAGCCAATGCAAAACCAATCAGAACCACTGCGGGTGCTAAAACTGTTTTACGGAAATCGTAAATATCGGTATTGCCTATCATCAGAATAAATCCTACAGCTACTATGGCCATGCTAAGCAGCATGATGCGGTAGTTGCCTTTGCCGAATACAAACTTTTCGGACTTGGCTGGGGTGTGTTTATCGGTCATTATCTTATCTGTAAAGGTCGTATATTTTTGAACGAAGAAATTTGTTTACTGCAAAATAGGTACTCAGCCCCGAAATAAGGATGCCAACGCCTATCACGCCCACAAAAACTACGGCAAACTCAAACCAGTTTCTTAAAATCAACATTTCAGGTACTTGTTGCTGGGCCAGGTATAAAATTCCCAACAATAAAATAATAGCAATTAAAGCGGCCAATAAACCATGGGCTATGCCGTAAGTAAGAAATGGCCTGCGGATGAAACTTTTGGTAGCTCCCACCAGTTGCATACTTTTTATTAAGAAACGTTGAGAATAAATAGCCAGGCGGATGGTATTATTGATCAGTGCTATGGCAATAATCAACAAGATAGCTGCAAAAGCCAAAATAACCAGTCCAATACCGCGGATATTCTGATTCACCATATCAATCAGCGATTTTTGATAAATCACTTCCTTAATTAAGGGGTTTTTATGGAGTTGCTGAGAAAAGGCATTGATACTGTCGTTATTGGCATACTCGGCTTTCAGATACACATCAATAGAGGAAAGCAAGGGGTTGTAGCCTAAAAATTCCACAAAATCTTCACCCAAATCTTTGGTTAGGTTGCGGGCAGCCAGTTCTTTGCTTACATACTGGGTTTTCAGTACATAAGGATTAGCATCAATCTGTTTTTGCAATGCTAAAATATCCACTTCTTTGGCGCCATCATTTACAATAATATTCAGGACAATATTTTCCTTTACATAATTGGATAAATTTTTGGCATGTACCAGAATTAAACCCAGTAAACCAATCATCAGCAACACCAGAGAAATGCTGATAACGGTAGAAATGTAAATAGACTTTGCTTTTTTTGAGGCTTTGCTGTCTTCAAATTCTTCCATAAATGCCATAATGAATTGCGAAAATAACAGATTTCAGTTTATAAACGTAAATATTACCACGTTAAAGTTTGTTAATGTGCTCAACAGCATGCAGACTCTATGTGTGAACCATTATCCACTTTGGTTCAAAAAACATTTTGATTTTAGTATTTTCGCAACTTATCTGAAGCACAATGGACTACCAATTTAAAGATATTGAGAAGAAGTGGCAAGGATTTTGGGCCCAAAATCAAACCTACAAAGTAGAAAATAACTCAACTAAGCCTAAATATTTTGTGATGGATATGTTTCCCTATCCATCTGGTGCGGGTTTACATGTGGGTCACCCGTTGGGTTATATCGCTTCTGATATTTTTTCACGTTATAAGCGTTTAAGAGGATTTAACGTTTTGCATCCTATGGGTTACGATTCCTTTGGTTTGCCTGCAGAACAATATGCCATCCAAACCGGTCAGCACCCGGCCTTAACTACCGAAACCAATATCAATCGCTACCGCGAACAATTGGATAATATGGGCTTTTCTTTCGATTGGAGCCGCGAAGTGCGCACCAGCGATCCGGCCTATTATAAGTGGACCCAGTGGATCTTCATGCAATTGTTCAATGCCTGGTACAACCTGGAAACCGATAAAGCCGAGTCTATTGATACCCTGATTGCCAAATTCGAAAACAATGGGAATCTGGATGTAAAAGCGATATCTGATGATGATGTGCGCCGCTTTACTGCCGAAGAGTGGAAGCAGAAAACCGAAGCTGAGAAACAGCAAAAACTATTGAAATATCGCTTAACCTATCTTCGCGAAAGCACCGTAAACTGGTGTCCGGCTTTAGGAACCGTTCTGGCCAATGATGAGGTGAAAGACGGTTTTTCAGAGCGTGGCGGTTATCCGGTAGAACAAAAGAAAATGATGCAGTGGAGCATGCGCATTACTGCTTATGCCGAGCGCTTATTGCAAGGTTTGGAAACTATTGATTGGCCGGAACCGCTTAAAGAAATGCAGCGCAACTGGATTGGCAAAAGCGTGGGTGCCATGGTTGAATATAACCTTCCGGGAGAATTGGGTAAGATTCCGGTATTTACCACCCGGGTAGATACTATTTTCGGAGCCACCTTTTTGGTTTTAGCGCCCGAGCATGAACTGGTAGAAAGTTTGACTACGCTTGATCAAAAACAGGAAGTAGAACAGTATATCGCTCAAACCAAGAAAAAATCAGAGCTAGACCGCATGGCCGATACCAAAACCGTATCGGGAGTTTTTACCGGAATCTATGCCATTCATCCGCTTAGTGGAAAACAAATCCCCGTTTGGATAGCCGATTATGTTTTGGCTGGTTACGGAACCGGTGCGGTAATGGCCGTTCCTTCCGGCGATCAGCGTGACTGGTTGTTTGCCACCCGCTTTAATTT
>DASQIU010000031.1:0-7582 GCA_035631395.1 Daejeonella sp.
TACTAACCAAAAACAATATTAAACCATCCATGACTGATGGTTATGATTGCTATCAAAATGCACTGGCTGAACGAATCAATGGAATCTTAAAGCAGGAGTTCCTTGTTGTAAAACCAGTCGATATTCATCAGGCCAGAAAAACCATTCAACAAGCTGTAAAATTATATAATGATCGCAGGCCGCACCTGGCGCTCGATTATCTAACGCCAAACATGATTCACAAACAAAAAATCCTTGCCAGTATTAGCTGACAAGGACTATACTTATTCATTCAAAAACTGTCAACCTATTTTAGGACGACTCAACGATACAACGACTCTTAAATGCAAATGAACCTCAAAATCATGGCGTATCCCAAAATACCCTCCGCTTCAAATCATCCAGATAAGGCACAATACCAGGACCGGCTTGCAATGATGCCGCATTTAAATTAACTTCCAATTGAGGATAGGCCAGTTTCCTTGGAATAATCCCTCCAGTACGATTAGTGGCAGCTGGAACCAGAACAGGGAATCCGGTCCGGCGCCAATCTACCCAGGCTTCCCAAGGGGCCTGATACATGGTTATCCATTTCTGCTCCATAATTTGCTGTAAGGTATTATTAAAGGCTACAGCAGGCTGTGCCTTATAAGCAGCAGAAGATAGCCCTAATGAACTAAAGTCCAGATCAATAGCCGCGTTATAGGCTGTGGAGGCAGCCGCAGAATTTCCGGCTCTGAATTGCACTTCGGCAATAATGTATTGCACTTCCGCGGCACTCATTAAAACAACCGGCGAATTAATAGAAGCATAAGCGGAACCTTCCCGGGAAAATAAATTCTGACCAGAGTCATCATTATCGCCGCCGGGTACATTACCTAAAATCTGCCCTTGCAAACCGGCGCCGTTATTCACCACCGGATTAAAATAAACTGGAATGCGGGGGTCTGAAAGGGCTTTCATTCTGTCCACAATAGTATTACTTACTGCCATATCGCTCCGGCCAGACAACACATCAAACTGATAAATTGGATTGGCAGTTGCCGGAGTGGTTCCAAATACAACTTGAGCTGTTTCAGAATTTGAGCTGATTAAATCCGGATTTGTAGCCAAAAATGCGGCGGCGGCGCCAGGTTGTACTTTACTTAGATGATTATTCAGACGCAACTTCAAAGAATTGCCAAATTTTACCCATTTGGTCAAATCGCCTTTATAAATTACATCGTCAGACCCTGGCCTGATAGTTCCCCCGTTTGCCTGAATATTCGCTATGCCCTGATCAATCAAAGCTAATAAAGCCGGATAAATATCTTGTTGCTTATCATAAGCTGGAGAAATGTTGCCAGAATTTTGCAAAGCCTGGGAAAAGGGAATATCTCCATACATATCAGTAAGTACACTGAAGGTAAAAGCAGTTAAAATTTGCGCTACGCCTGCATAAGCCTGATTTCCATCCGCATTTGACTTGTCAATAATAGATTTTAAGTCGCTTAGCGTTACCGTATACATATTAGACCAAAAGTTATCGGTTTGAGATGGGTTAACATTATATTGGCCATACAGTAAAGGCTGCCCCCGATGTCCGGCATAGTATTGAACAAATGAACCGGGGATACGAGAACCATCACCTCCAAGGAAAAAACCCAAACCAACCTCTGCGGTTGGAAGGAGGGCCGAAACCGGAACATCCGTTGGGTTATTCGGGTCGGCATTAATATCCAGATTCTTTTTACAAGAAGCCAGGAGCGCTAAAACCATAGTCATTGTCAACAAATACGTTTTAGCCCGTTTATTTGATATTTTGATAAACTTTTTCATGTCGCTTTAATTTTAAAATGAAGCCTTCAGATTAAGTCCAAAACTACGGGTAGTAGGGAATGCCATACGGGTAGCACCTTGTCCGTTATTGGTACCAAATGAACTTGATTCCGGATCTACATCGGGCACTTTGGTCCATAGAAAAAGATTTCTTCCATAAACCCCCAAGGTAATAGCACGCACATATTTATTGGCCTTTAAGGTGTAAGTATAGTTCAGGTTGGCCTCCCTAAGTTTTACCCAACTGTTTTTGTACACATAGGCTTCATCTACCTGGGCATTAGAATACCAATTAGCATCTCGCTTAACTACTACCGTATTAGGTGCTCCGGTGGTTTCATTTACTCCTGGGAAAATGTAATCTTGCTCGCGATTCAGTGTATGCTTGCTCACTCCATAAAACTCCAGAAGCTCAGTTGTTCCATTAAACAGGAAGCCGCCCTGACGGGTATCAATTAAGAAATCTAAACCAACGCCTTTATAGTTAAAGCTATTTCTGATACCACCAGTCCAGTCAGGTTCTACATGGCCCAGCTTAATGCCATCAACAGGAACTGGTATACCAGTATCATCAACCAGTATATTCCCTTTTTCATCACGAGCATATCCCGAACTGATAATAGTTCCATAACGCTCGCCTTTAACAGCAAAAATTGCCGGATTTCCTCCAAACCCGCCCAAATAAATCTGCTCTACTCCCGGAAAGGTTTCCAGCACTTTAGACCGAATACGACTAAAAGTAATGTTGGCATCCCAACGGAAATCTGTGGTTTTAACCGGTGTGATATTCAGCCCTACTTCAATACCATTAGCTCTGGTCTTACCCGCATTAAGCACTGCATTGGTAGCTCCCGAAGCAGGCGAAATATCTACCGGCACAATTCCATTTGCATTAACGTTGTGGAAATAAGTAGCATCCAGGCCAATTCTATTATCCCAAAAACGAAACTCGGCGCCAAACTCAACCTCCTTGGTGTTTTCCGGCTTTAAGTTGGCATTATTGATGGTGGGATTAAAGGTAAAACCAGGAATTGCCCCAAAGGGAAAGGAAATACCGTTAGTAAAACCATCAGCAGGGGCTGCCGCCACAAAGGTGTTGAACACCAGATAGGGATTGGCATCACGAGCTGTTTTAGCAAAACCGGCCCGTATTTTTCCAAAATTCATGAATCCTTCAGTCAAGCCAAAGGCATCACTAAATACAAAAGAGGCATTTATGCCTGGATAAAAATAACTCCGATTTGATTGGGGCAGGGTAGATGACCACTCGTTCCGTCCGGTTAAATTTAAAAACAAGTAACTTTTATAATTCAATTTCAAATCTCCAAAAATACCTATCAGGCGACGTTTACTCTGAAATTCAAAATCAGGATTAAATGCCTGCACATTATTCATATTGGCAATGCCGGGTAAGGTTAATGCCGTTCCAGTTTGAGTAGTTTGTTTTACCCGGCGCTGATTATAGTCCTGTCCGGCGGTAAATTCCAATCCAAAATCAGTGTTTAATTGATGGTTGACGTTAACCAGAAGCGTTGAATTAATTTGCTGCCGGTAAATATTATCGTTAATTAATGATCCCTGCGGAAAACTTCCGGTATTGATATCCCTAAATTGTTTCCGAATATCCATATAATAATCATTTCCCAACTTATAAGAAAAATCCAACCAGCTTAAAGGCTTGTAAGAAAAATTTACCCCACCCAGAATACGATCTGCTTCAGTACCAAAAAAAGTTTTATGGACCGTCCAAAGCGGATTATCGAAAGCGCCACCACGGAAATTGATCTGCCTGCCATCAGGACGCACATAGCCATAATTATTCAAATTCCAGCTAACCGGCATATTAAATAGCGCAAAGAAAGGATTGCTACCACTCTGTCCTCCGGAGGCCACATCGCCCCAACTGCGTATATAAGCCAGATTGAAACCAATTCCAATTTTTGAAGAAATTTGGTTGGTGCCATTAAAACGTAAACTTGCCTTACTATACTGCTGATTAGGCACTATAGAATTCTGTCTATTATAACCTACTGATAAAAAATAGGTGGATTTATCAGTACCCTGGGAAAAGGACAAATTATTATCGGTATTAAAACCGGTCCTTAAAAAGTCTTTTCTGGGATTAAAAGCTTGCAGAGTCACATTAGCATTTGCCCCGGCGCTAAATACTGTCTGTCCGGTTATCCTGGGGCCATAGGATCGCGATCCTCCTTCAGAATATACCCCATTTAATCCCTGTGCATAAACACTTTGAAAAGAAGGGAGCCGTAAAGGCTTATCAAAACCGTTAGAAGTAGTAAAGGTAACCACAGCTTTTCCATCAACTGAACGTCCTGATTTAGTAGTAATTAAAATAACCCCGTTAGAACCACGGTTACCGTAAAGTACGGATGCGGCGCTTCCCTTTAAAACGGTAACAGAAGCAATATCGTCCGGATTAATATCGGCCGCACGGTTGGGAGTGGCCACTCCCTCTACCTCATTGTTCGCTCCGTTACCATCATTATCATTACTAATAGGCACTCCGTCTACTACCCAAAGCGCCTCATTATTGCCGGTAAGGGATTTATTACCACCCCGAACTACAACCCTTGAAGCCTCGCCAGGAGCGCCACTACTGGCAATAACCTGTAAGCCAGAAACTTTACCATTTAGTGAGTTAGCAATGTTTTGGTTGGGAACTTCGTTAACCACATCACCTTTTACCTCGGTTACTGAATAGCCCAGTGCTCGTCTTTCCCTTCTAATGCCTAAAGCGGTTACAACTACTTCTCCCAATTGCCGGGTATCAGTAGCCATTACTACATTAAGAACATGAGAATCAGGAATTTTTAATTCCTGTGTAAGATAACCGATAAATGAAAATTGCAGGATGGCATTGGCCGGAGCATTTAACGAATAACGGCCTTCCGCATCAGTAGTGGTGCCCGTTGTAGTTCCCTTAATAATTATGCTTACTCCCGGCAGGGGTAGGCCATCTTCTTTTCCTGTAACAACTCCCGTAACTGCAGTACGGGGCTGCGCTATTCCACTTGAAGCAATACAAAAAGTGAATAACAAGAGAGTCAAAATTTGTTTCATAACGTTTAATTAAAAAAACATCCAAAAAATATTAATTCAGTTTTTTTTAATTATTCTAAGAGGCAAACACCTCAAAAGAACTTTAATTACAATACAATGCAGACTTTAAATGGTGTTAATATCTATTTATAATATTTCAAATAATGACAAAAAGAAAACAAAAAAGAAAGCTAAAAATATTTACAAAACCCTGAAAATCAGAATTTTATAAAAGGAAAAAAGCTATAGGTTAATATTTTATCTGCCCCGAACAAATACACACAATTGCAACATTTTAGTTACAATTGTCAAATACAAGCTACTATGTATTGCACAATACCAACCAATACATATATCTTTGTATCATGATAGTTGAGAACACACAAACCCAGATGCGGAAAGGCATACTAGAGTATTGCATTCTTTCCATTATTTCCAAAGGGGAAATTTATGCCTCAGATATCATCAATGAGCTCAAAAAGGCCAAGCTTTTGGTGGTTGAAGGTACCTTATACCCTTTGTTAACCCGATTAAAAAACAATGGCCTATTAAGTTATAATTGGCAGGAATCCAGCTCGGGGCCGCCCCGGAAATATTATGCGCTTTCGCCCGCAGGTCTGGAGGTGCTTCAGCGGCTGGATGCTACCTGGGCAGAATTAGCCTACGCTGTTTCGGTTTCACTGCAAGGCCGCGACTTGCCACCCACAGAAACTATTGACCTTAACACCGATAAACTTTAATAGCCATGAACAAAACCATCATAATCAACATTAACGGCATTGTTTTTCATATTGAAGAAGATGCCTACGAAGTGCTCAAAACCTACATGACCGAGGTAAAGCGCCACTTTGCCTACTCGCCTGATAGCGAAGAAATCGTAACCGATATTGAGAACCGTTTAGCCGAAATGTTTACTGAACGGCTGGCCGCCGATCACAAACAGGTTATCGTTTTACAGGACGTTAAAGAAGTAATCGAACAAATGGGCAGCGTTTCTGACTTCGAACCGCAAGATGAAGAAAGCGCCTATGCTCAGGAAAGTAGAACCAAAAAGAAACTTTTTCGAGATGTAGACGACCGTATTATTGGAGGTGTTTGCGCTGGTGTAGGTCATTATTTTGACATTGAACCCCGCTGGGTACGCCTGTTTATGTTGCTGATGTTTCTTTTTGGAGGAAGTGGACTGGTTTTATATATCATTTTATGGATTGTGATGCCTAAAGCCGTAACCCGAGCCGATAAAATGGCCATGAAAGGAGAACCGATTAATTTGCAGGGCTTCAAAAAAACTTTTGACGAAGAAGTGGAAGGAGTCCGTCAGGGTTTTACCAGGGCACATCAGGAGGCAAGCCCGCTGATAGACCGTTTGGGAAACATATTGGGCACGCTCTTTCGGATTGGAATTAAAGTTATAGGCGCCTTTATTATTTTTATTTGCGCTATTGCGCTGTTTGGATTAGTGGTGGGCATATCGGCTTTTTTGGGCGCATGGAATCTGGGCGATCTACACCAATTCCCTTTTAATATTGTCAATCCTGAATACAAATCAGCACTTTCTTTCAGTGCTTTTGTCCTGGTATTTATTCCTTTGGTGGCGCTTATTTCGTTTGCCGTTCGGGTTATATTTAACCGCCGGATGATTGATAAGTCTATTGCCTTTGGCATGCTTATTTTATGGCTTGTAGGGCTATTTGTGGGAATATTTTATGGTTCTAAAGTAGCCCGCCAATTTAGTGACGAAGCCACCTTTTCTCAAACCACAGAAATTAAATCTGCCCCGGTATATTATCTAAAATTAAATTCGGCTCGTTTTCTTAGTAAAGAAGACAGTTTGATTTATGATATAGACCGTCAAAAATTCTACGGAAAAGTAATTATCAATGGGAATCGCGACAACAATGAGTTACCCCGCAACTTTACCTTCCGGATTGAAACGTCCGACGATGATAAGCCGGTATTGATTCAGGAATTTAGCTCTAAAGGCTCGGATTTTGAAACTGCCTTAAAATATGCTCAAGCTACCAGCTATCATTTTGTTCAGCAGGATTCCATCCTCCAATTTGATAAAAGAGTTCATTTGAGCAAAAATGCCCCCTGGAGAGACCAGGCAGTACGGCTTACTTTGCGCTTGCCTAAAAACACCCGTCTAATTATCGACGAAAATTTAAACCAATATCTGGAAGATTATAATCTGCGCAATTGCCAACCGGAAGATTCCCCCTATGAAACTCCATCAGAATGGATTATGACAGATCAAGGCATGAAATGCAAAAACGACACTTTATATCGCAAAAATCTTAATCATCAATAGAAACAATTTTCAAAAAGCTTGTAACCTAAGCGGCTAAATCAGCATCTAAAAAGCAGATTCTATTTAGCCGGAACCGGAGCCGGCAAAAATACAGAACATATTAAAAAAACTTTAAAAAGAGCCTTTTAGACTCTTTACAGGATACCTATGTGCTAAAAATATTCACTCTAAAGCAAAAATTGACATGAAAAAGTATTACACCACATTTCTAATTGCGCTCATTGTTTCGGCCTTTTCCACGACCTTAGCGCAAACCAAAACCGGCAATAGCAAAATTACCGGCTCTGTAATAGATGATAAACAGCAAGCCCTTGATTTTGCAACGGTTAGCTTGTTAAAAGCCAAAGACTCTACGCTGGTAAAAACCGCCATGACCGATATCGCCGGAAACTATTTCTTTGAGAAAGTTGCAGC
>DASQIU010000032.1:0-4834 GCA_035631395.1 Daejeonella sp.
TATCGCCGGCATCCATGGGCATTGGGTCTGTTGGTACTTCTCCGCTGCCAATTTTGGTCACCACCATTTCCACTTCAGGGAATTGGGATTTTAAGATTTTTGCCGCTTTGTTGGTATATTCAACCGAAGTATTCAGGTTACTGCCCGTTAATACTCTTGTTTCTACGGCAAAATCTCCTTCTTCTAAAGTGGGGATAAATTCGCCTCCTAAATGGGAAAGTATGATGACAGCAGTTACGAAAAGGATAGCGATAGAACCAATAACTTTTACCGGATGATGCAGTACTTTGGCCAACATACTCCGATAATTGGTTGACAGTTTGTGCATGACTTTATCGGATGCGTTCTGTTCTCTCTTTGCCCGGCGACTTAAAAATAAAGAACTCATCATCGGAATGTAGGTAAGTGATAGCAGGAAGGCGCCCAATAAGGCAAACAGCACCGTTTGAGCCATAGGCATAAACATTTTGCCTTCAATCCCCTGTAGGGTAAAAATGGGTAGGTAAACAATCAGGATGATAATTTGCCCAAAAACAGCGCTGTTCATCATTTTGCTGGCCGATTTGGTTACTTCATCATCCATTTCGGCGGGGCTTAATCCGGCCATTTTTCGGAATCCTTTGTTATGATGAAGATGGTGCATTACCGCTTCTACAATAATAACTGCGCCATCTACAATTAAACCAAAATCCAAAGCGCCCAGGCTCATCAGGTTGCCGCTTACCCCAAACAGGTTCATCATACAGATGGCAAAAAGCATGGCCAGAGGGATTACCGAGGCCACAATCATTCCGGCCCGGAAATTTCCTAAGAAAATAACCAGCACAAATACCACAATTAAAGCACCTTCCAATAGGTTTTTTTCTACGGTGCCGATGGCATTGTTCACCATTTTGGTACGGTCCAGAAAAGGAACAATTTCTACCCCCTCGGGCAGGGTTTTTTGCGTTTGGGCAATACGTTCTTTTACATTTTTGATCACCTGGTTGCTATTGGCGCCCTTCAGCATCATAACTACGGCGCCGGCCACTTCTTCCTCGCCATTATAGGTCATGGCGCTGTAGCGGATAGCATGCCCAATTTGTACATTGGCTACATCCCTAATAAAGATCGGGTTGCCTGCCGAGGTGTTCTTTATGGCGATGTTTCCTAAATCTTCAATATTGCCAATTAAACCTTCGCTGCGGATATAAAGTACCGTTGGACCTTTTTCAATATAAGCGCCCCCAGTATTTTGGTTGTTACTTTCCAACGCCTGGTAAACATCGCCAACGGTTAAATTATAGGCGTTTAGTTTATGTGGGTCGATGCCAATTTCATATTGCTTTAGTTTTCCACCAAAACTGCTTACTTCGGCAACTCCTTTTACGCCCAATAATTGCCTTCTAACAATCCAATCCTGGATGGTTCTTAATTCGGTAGCGTCATATTTATCTTCATAGCCCTTTTGGG
Organism: Daejeonella sp.; assembly: GCA_035631395.1. Classification (GTDB taxonomy): domain Bacteria; phylum Bacteroidota; class Bacteroidia; order Sphingobacteriales; family Sphingobacteriaceae; genus Daejeonella. The sequence goes on from DASQIU010000032.1 coordinate 1,453, forward strand.
GTTTGATTACATATTGGTAAATTTCTCCCAGGCCGGTGGTAATGGGCCCCAGTTCGGGGGTGCCCAGGCCTTTGGGGATCTCGTTCTGTACTTGTTGCAAGCGCTCGGCCACTTGCTGCCGGGCCCAGTAAATATCTACATCATCGTCAAATACAATGGTTACCAGCGAAAGTCCGAAGCGGGAAAAGCTCCGGATTTGTTTCATGCCGGCAATATTGCTATTGGCTTGCTCTACCGGAAAGGTTATTAAGCGTTCAATATCGGTAGCGCCTAAAGCGGGCGCCACGGTAATTACCTGTACCTGGTTATCGGTAATGTCTGGTACAGCATCAATGGGCAATCGGGTGGTTTGATAAATTCCAAAACAGATTAGGGCTAGTGTAAATAGACCTATAATGAGTTTATTTTTTACAGAAAACTCGATGATTTTGTTGAGCATGGTTCTTCCTCTTAATCATTTTTATATGAATTAATAAATACAGCAATTCACAAACATAGAAGCATTTGTGTCATTGCAAAAAATATGGATTAACAGGATTTTGGCGGTTGCCAAATGCAAGAGAGAAAAGCGGAAGTGAAAAACGTTTCATCAGAAATAATGAACTTTTTTAACTCTTTATAAGGTGGTTTAGGAATGATGTTGAATTTTTTAAGTTCTGAGGCTATAATGTTCCCATGCGCATTTTCACTATGCGATTTGAAAGGTAATTGCATGTCTTTATCATAATCGGCATCCTTTACATCGCCATTAAAATAGTGCATGAGTAGAAAGCCGCCCAAACTGAGTCCCTGGTTCTGTTCTTTATGTTCAATGAAATGTTCTACCAGCAGAGGAAATTTCAACAACTGGTAAAGTTCTGTTGTCGAAATTAAAAAAATCGATAAAAATGCTATGGCAGTAACTTTTTTCATCGCCATAAAGGTAAAATAAAACTGTGATTTTTGAGAATATGCCCTGAACTATGATTTTAGGATTTATATGATTAACATGATTTTGGGATAATCATGAATTAAATCCATCACATCAATTAGTTTATTAGGGCGTGCCCCTACGGGTCGGGCTATCCGCTGCAAGTCCTCGCCACTCGTATCCTCGTGGGCTGCGGGCTTTCCGCTGCTATCCCTCACGCGAATGTCTGAACTATGATTTTTAGGATTTGTTATGATTAACATGATTTTGACTAATCATGAATCAAATACATCATATCAATCAAAAAGATCACAGTTCAGACTAATCCTGACAATTACTACTGCCTGCGTTAGGGATTGAAGCGGAAATCCTTTTTGTCCCCTCAAGGACAAAAAGATTGCAGCGGAAAGCCCGACCCGAAGGGAAACGCCCTAAGTATTTATGAATAACTTTCCCAAACTTCTAAACTCTGGGAAAGTTATTGGTATCAATGAACCAGAAATTAAGCAGTTTTTTTGCGGGAGATAAGCTGGTCTATTTCCTGTTTCCAAGTTTCGACCAGTTGCTGAAACTGCTTGATTTTCATCTCGTCGTCATGAAATTGTTTGTAAAAGCTGATGCTGGTAAATGGTTGTTCTTTGCCATATAAAACCAGTTGGATGCTGGTGATGGAGTTCTGATCCATGCTTTGAACTATTTCGCAAGAAGAAATGCGGCTGAGATCCGTTTTACAGATCAATTCATTGCTTTGGGTATTTACGTAAATCAGTACATTTTTCAAGGCGTCCAGTCCCAGGGCACTGTTGCCAAAAATGTCAGATTTAGTTAAGTTAAGATGATTTTTCCCGGCCAGCTCATGAAGTGCCGCTGCGCTTTTTTCTAAGCGCTTACGCTTGGCACGTCTGCTTGCCAGGATAATGGGTGCAATAATGATTAAAAATAGGATGCCCGTAACCAGGCTGTTTTCTATAACGTTATTCATGATTTCTTGGTTAATGATAAAATTCTGGCTGCTTGAGCCCCATAAATTGATTGCGAAAAACAATCAATTTTTACCAAAAAACATGAAAGGGAAAGAGAATGAGCTGAAAAAAATCAGCATAATACAGGTTGATTTTAGCAAGCTGGTGTTGCAACAAGCTTTTGCTTAACTCAATAACTGAGTTTGCTAATATGAAATCCTGGTAAAAAGGTGCTTTTTGGATTTCTGTAGAAACAAAAATGCCGGAAGAAATGGTATGCAGGTAAAATTTGGAAATGTGATTGGATTTGCCCGCCGAAACGGTGTATCCCGCGTTTTCCTGCGCTGTGGTATTAGAGGTACTGATGTGGGCTTTTGAACCATTCGGACTAATCAGCAATGCGCATTGCAATGCCACAGCCAGCAAAAATATCCAGAAACCTCTAAAAACGCTTGTCTGCATGAAGCCAAAGATACAAGATATACCCGGAACCAGGTCTCATCTTGAAGAAGGAAGGATATGTAAGGCCCTAATTTCTTAAAGGATTTTTAAACAATCTTTAGCCCCATCAGTACTTTTTGGGGTACTCCTTTCCCCTGCACCAACACCTTATACTTACTGCCCATATCAACCAGCAGCGTGTGGGTTAGAAAATTCTCGGTTTGTGCCTGGAGTAACAGGTTTTCGGGCGTTTGCTTTTCTTCTCTGAAATAGTTTTTAAAACCCAGGGCCAGTAAAAAACCGGCCTGATTGGTTAAGCCCAGGCAGCTCAAGCCGTTTAAGAGCCCGTAATGACACAAAGCTGAAAAGTTTACATGTGCTGTAATATCCTGCCGTCCAATATGCTGATAAGGATCAAAATTGATCTGGTGTTGATGGTAGCAGGTTAAAGTGCCCTGGCTATGACTTTGCTGATACATTTGGGCAGAAGGGTAGCCGTAATCTATCGTTAGTACGTAGCCTTTTTGCAGGCTGTTGGCAATATCTCTGATCCAGGTAATGGCTTCCAGATTTATTTCGGTGCGAAAACCTTCCGGAAGCTGCACATTTAAATCAGAAAAGTATTGGTTTAGAGCCGCAGAAGCAGGCTTTAAAACTTCGGTAAAACCACCCTGGTAATCCACAAAAACCTCCATCAGTTCTTGCTGCATAAAAACCTGGTGTACGGCAAAATTATCCAGTAGCTCGTTAGAAAGAACACAGCCCTGAAAACCTTTTATTTCTTGAATGGAATCCAGCCAGTGTACTTTATCAGATGGGAGATGCAGATGTTCAGTTTGACGCATGCTTTCGCTTTTCTCGATGATGCAATAGCGCAATTGCTCATAAAATTCGGGCTTTTTCTTTACGTGGTCCAGAATGTCATGACAGAGATAACCCATGCCGGCGCCATATTCTACAATGGTAAAATCCTGTCGGCCTAAAAGCTGCCACATTTCTTCCAGTTGCCGGGCCAGCAGTGCGCCAAAAACCGGGCCCAGGCTGGAGCTGGTGTAATAATCGCCGGATG
>DASQIU010000033.1:0-4477 GCA_035631395.1 Daejeonella sp.
ATCCTAATTTAGACACATATTCGTGCAATTCGTGTTTCATTCAAATCCTACCATCCTAAAATCCAACTAATCCTAATTCAGACAATTCTCTAAATTCCTATTCAGACAAACAATTCGTGTCAATTAGCCCAATTCGTGCAATTCGTGTTTCATTCAAATCCTACCATCCTAAAATCCAACCAATCCTAATTCAGACAACAAACAATTCGTGTCAATTAGCCCCTTTTTTATTTTAAATTATTTCCGATATTTGTTGCACTAATTATTACAATGTCAACAGATTTTTCCAGCACCTATGGTGATCTTTTGGATCGCACGGCCCGCAAAGTAAAACAGTATGCCCAGCGCCGTTTTAATGCCGAAAATTACGACATTACGGTTGACCAATGGCTGATCCTCAGAAACCTCAATCAGCATAATGATCTTAATCAAAGCCAATTGGCCGAAATTACCGATAAAGACCATCCTACTTTAACCCGGATCATTGATCTTTTATGCAAGAAAGGCCTTACTGAACGCCGCATTCACCCGGCCGATCGTCGCAGTTTTACCGTTCACCTGACCGAGTTGGGTAAGCACCATGTAGAAGAATGGGCTCCCAAAATGACCGAAATCAGGATGAAAGCCTGGGAAAACCTGACCAAAGAAGATTACGAAAATTTAAAGCGCATTTTAAATACCATTTATAACAACCTGGATGCGAAAAGCAGCTAATGCCTTCCCTCCTTTTTCCGATTAATAATATTCAAAACACACAATACGCAATAAACATGATTACAACAGATATATGCATTATAGGTGCCGGCCCGGTAGGCCTTTTTGCAGTTTTCGAAGCTGGTTTGCTTAAAATGCGCTGCCACCTGGTAGATGTTTTACCACAAGTGGGTGGACAGTTATCCGAAATTTATCCGCATAAACCTATTTATGATATTCCGGGTTATCCCGATATTAAAGCTCAGGAGCTGATTGATCGCTTAATGGAGCAAATTGCCCCTTTTCATCCGGGCTTTACATTAGGAGAACGGGTTGAAGCCTTGGATAAACAAGAGGATGGTTCTTATATTGTAGGCACCAGCGATGGTTCTCAGATCCATTGTCAAGTAGTGGTTATTGCTGGCGGATTGGGTTGTTTTGAACCGCGTAAACCTGAAATTGTAGGTCTGCAGAACTTTGAAGGCAAAGGCGTGGAATACATGGTAAAAAATCCGGAACACTTCAGAAACAAAAAAGTAATTCTGGCCGGTGGTGGCGATTCTGCCCTGGATTGGACCATCTTTCTAAGTGATGTAGCCGAAAAAGTAACCCTGATTCACCGTGGCGATACTTTCCGCGGAGCCCCCGATTCTGCTGAAAAAGTATTCAATTTAGCGCAAGAGGGCCGTATTGACCTGATTCTGCAATCTAACTTAGTTAGCGTTTCCGGCAACGGAAGATTACAGGAAGTATCTGTAATTGGCCGCGATAAAGTTGCTAAAACGCTTCCTACAGATTATCTGATTCCATTATTTGGTTTAAGTCCTAAATTAGGGCCTATTGCCAACTGGGGATTGAATATTGAAAAATCAGCCATCCTGGTAGATACTTTTGATTATTCAACCAATGTGGAACGCATTTACGCCATCGGCGATATCAACACCTACGCCGGTAAATTAAAACTGATCTTATGTGGTTTCCACGAAGCGGCTTTAATGGCCCAGAGCGCCTTTAAATACGTATATCCAGACCAAAAATTGAGTTTTAAATACACTACCGTGTACGGAGTGAACGAGTTCTAAGATGATCCAATTTACAATAGAAGATCGCAACGGCGAGCAACAGCAACTAGAGATCCCTGAAGATATCAGCCTAAGCTTAATGGAAGTTTTAAAAGCTTCCGGTTATAATATTTTGGCAACCTGCGGCGGCATGGCCTTATGCGCCACTTGCCATGTGCAGGTTCTGGAAGGCCTGGATGCCTTGCCTCCGGCCCATGATGAAGAAATGGACATGCTGGACACGCTGCCAGATGCCGGTTTTGACAGCCGTTTAGCCTGCCAGATACGGGTAAATGAAAACCTGAATGGTTCTCTGTTCCGTATCCGCGGAGACGAGCAATAGCCTTATTTGCTGTTAGCTATTAGCTTTGGGGCTGATAGCTAACAGCAAATTTATATATTAGCTAACCATAAAACTTCCGTTTATGATCAAGCTGATTGAATGCCCGCGGGATGCCATGCAAGGGTTGCATGCTTTTATTCCTACAGAAATAAAGGCGCAATACCTAAACTTATTGCTGCAGGTAGGTTTTGATACCCTTGATTTTGGAAGCTTTGTATCCGCCAAGGCCATCCCCCAACTTAAAGATACCGTTCAGGTTTTAGAACAGCTAAATCTTTCTGATACTCGTAGTAAACTACTGGCTATTGTAGCCAATATTCGCGGCGTTCAGGATGCGGTGCAGCATAAGCAGATCCACTATGTGGGTTTCCCCTTTTCCATTTCAGAAACTTTCCAGCAGCGCAACACCAATTCCAGCATTGCCCAATCTATTCATACGGTTGAAGAATTGGTCGATTTATGCGCTAAACATCAAAAAACAGCGGTTGTGTATCTTTCTATGGGTTTTGGTAACCCTTACGGGGATGAATGGAGCCATGAAATTGTAGAACACTGGACCGCAGAACTGGTAGAACGGGGAGTTCAGATCATTTCGCTGGCCGATACCATTGGCATTTCCAGTCCCGAAAAGATCAGCTATATTTTCCCGCATCTGGTTAAACAGTTTCCCAATATTGAATTTGGGGTTCATTTACACAGCCGGCCTGAATCCTGGAAAGAAAAAATTGAAGCCGCCTACCAAAGCGGATGCACTCGCTTTGACAGCGCTTTAAAAGGATTTGGCGGCTGTCCCATGGCCGCCGATGATCTGACGGGTAATATCGCTACAGAGAACCTGATCTATTATTTTCAGCAGCAAGGCCAGGAATTAAACCTGAATATGGATAAATGGCAGGAAGCCATGGAATTTTCTTCCCGGATTTTTGGATAAAAGCCCCCAAACCCCCAAAGGGGGCTTTTTGCTCCGCCTTTGGATGAGGGTTGTCATCCCAAAACACTTTATATCTGATAGAAAAACATTGGATTAAGAATTCAATAGGATGATTAAAATTCTATATCCCGAAGGGATACAAGGTCTGTAGAAATAAACACATACGAAATCTACGATTCTTTCGGGGTCTTACAAAACATACACATCCAATAGCTATAAACGTTGGGATGCCCCCGGCATCAGGTTATCATTCCACCCCCAAGGGGGCTTTTGCTAAGAGATGCTGTAAAAATTTCGCTCTACCAAATAAACATGCTAAACTCTAACCTCTAAACCCTAAACACCCAACACCATTTTATAATGCTGTATTCCGGCTTCTTCAAACTGCTCGCCTTGTTTCTGAAAACCAAATTTTTCATACAAACCCACCGCGGCCAACTGAGCATGCAGATACACATAAGAAGCATCAGCAGGCAGATTGGCCAAAACCGTTTTAACCAACATCTGCGCCACCCCTTTGCCTCTGTATTCCTTTAAAACGGCAAAACGCTCTAATTTATAACCCTTATCCGTTTTACGCCAACGGGCAGCACCGGCAGGCTCTCCGTTTACAGAAGCCAGAAAATGGGTAGATTCATCTTCAAATTCCCATTCCAATTCGGGTGGACAACTTTGTTCTATTACAAATACTTCTTTCCGTACAGCAAAAACCTGTTCCAGGGTATGGGCATCAGAAACCTGGCTTACTTCAATTTGATCAGACATTTTGGGGCTTATTTTACAGTATTCATTCATCATTTCCGCCGGAAGCCGGCATTTTCCATAAGAAAAGGTGTTCAAAAAGTTGTCGGGTTTATGGTTCGATAAGCTCACCATAGCCTTAGATAATGCACCGGTCACACTGAGCTTGTCGAAGTGTGAATGCCAGATGAATGCTTGATTAAATCAACTTTTTGAACACCTTTAACCAAAAGCTTGGCTTACAGCTTTTCGTTAATATCAATACAATTTAGATCGGCAAAAGCCTGTGTTAAACGCTTTACAAAGGTTTCTTCGCCTTTGCGCAACCAAACCCGCGGATCATAATATTTTTTATTCGGTGAATCCTCTCCTTCCGGATTACCGATCTGACCTTGCAAATAGTCTTTTTTGCTATTGTAGTACTGATGTACACCTTCCCAAAATGCCCACTGCATATCGGTATCGATATTCATTTTAATAGCTCCGTAAGAAATAGCTTCCCTGATCTCTTCCTGGCTGGAACCAGAACCACCGTGGAAAACAAAATCTACCGGCTTTTCTGCCTTCAGATTAAACTCATTACGGATAAAATCCTGAGAATTTTTAAGAATAATTGGCTGCAATTTTACATTGCCCGGTTTATAAACTCCATGAACATTTCCAAAGGCGGCCGCTACGGTAAAGCGATTGCTCACCGCCATCAGCTCT
>DASQIU010000034.1:0-16447 GCA_035631395.1 Daejeonella sp.
TTTTCCAGGTAATAAACACATTTATTTGAATTTTACCCACTGTGAACAAACAAAACACTGAAACAACTGCCGGTAACCTACGCAATGCTGTGCAACAGCCTCTTGTTGAACATCCTTATGTTGAAAATGCGTCACCGGATTCAAATGAACCGGCAATCAAAGTCAAACCAAACCCGCCAGCAAAAAACATAGTGAACCCAAACGGAAATAATAATCCATCCATGGAAGTACATTATCCGCGTCACTTAACCCACAAGAAGAAATGGAGTGAATATTTATCGGAGTTTTTTATGTTGTTCTTTGCTGTTTTTCTTGGTTTCCTGGTGGAAAATTTCAGAGAACATAAGGTAGAAGAACAGAGGGTTGAAAAGCTTATGCATTCAATGGTAGAAAACATCAAGTATGACACGGTTCGTTTGCAAGTTAATCTGAGGAAAAATCTTGAAGTGGGTATCGGCCTTGACTCGTTTCGCTTTCAAATCAACGAAGCCATTCAAGGCAGAGTAGATGCCAACAGACTATATTACTACTACTGGAAATATGGGCAGGATTTCAACGTACCGGTCATGAACGATGCTGCTATCATACAATTGAAAAGTGCGGGCATGCTTCGCCTGGTTAAAAGTTACGCCCTGGCTACGGAAATAGGAGACTATTATGAGCGAAGGCGGAGCGCCATGGTGGGTGGAGGTGAAGTGATAAAAAAAATGCAGGATGACTTGCTGGCTACCTATAAGCTGTTTTTCAGTTTTCAAGGATTTGATGACATACTTAAACGTGATACCGTTTATTCAGGCGGGGATACCTTTATGGAAAGAAAATACAACGATATATTGGCTGCAAACCCGCCTTTGAAACTCATCCATTCCTCACCGGCAGCTTTCGAAAGATTATATAATGATGTGGCGGCTTATGAGTTGGCACTCCGCAGTTATAATGCTTATATCCGCTATACTAAACAGGGGGCAGACAGCTTGATGAAACATATCAACGAGGAGTACGGTTTTGAACCGTAAACGAAACAACCCCTTGCTGGCGCACGCGTTTCGCGTGTGCTTTTAGCTAAACAGTTTCTGAAATTCGGGAAGTAGGCTTTTATGAAGGAGAATACTTATTTTCTAAAAAGATTTTAAAAATAGAAATTCAAAAATCCGGCTCATCCGAAAATCTTTTCATCCTAATTCAGACAATTTATTGCAGCGGTTTTGTCTTCCAAACCAACCGGCACTGCCGTCCTGCCGAATTTATTTCGGCATCTCTCAGGGAGCGTACATTAAAGACCGCTTGTGCGTGTTGAATTTTTCGGCCACTGATAGACCCTGAAATGAATTCAGGAAGACGAACAACCTGTGATTTTTCTGAAGGGTTTGATTCGGTATATCCTTTGAGTAAATGAAAAAAGGCTGTTATCTAGTGCTTTAAGTAACTTAATGTAAAAATCGCAAGAGATTTTATCTTACAATTGCTATTATGGAAATACTAATTATACATCCTAAAAATCAAAAGCAACTAGATGCTGTAGTAGCTGTTTTGAAGGCTTTGGATGTTGCATTTCAGAAGGAGGAAAGCCCCTATGATCCGGAGTTTGTGGCTAAGATTGAGCAGAGTAAACAAGAGATTAAAGAGGGGAAAATTACCCGGGTTAAAAAAGAAGATTTAAGGGAGTTTTTAGGTTTATAGGAAAATGGGCTTTGATTTAGCGTTTTCGGGCAAAGCTAAAGATGATGTTGCTATCATAGAAAGTCCGGAAATAAAGCCCTATTACAAAAGATATTCGTTTTGCTGGATGAACTTACAGAACATCCATTAACCGGTACCGGCAAGCCTGAACTCTTGAAGCATGAACTTACCGGATTATGGTCAAGGCGCATCAATAAGGAACACCGGATTGTTTACGGAATTAAAGAAAATACGGTTTATGAATACTCGCTTAAAGGGCATTATTTTCGGCCAAAGAGGTAGCCTGTTATCCCCTGTTGATTGCACCGATTTTAAAAAAGATCACACCGATTGCCTGAGCCATGATTTTTTTCTGATGGAGTTGAGCTTTGTGGTTGCCAATCCATTTAATTGCAAATCAGAAATCATACTAATCATCTAAATCAGCTCCCCTTGGCATTCAGGCTTCGACAAGCTCAGCCTGACGTCTGGTCTTCCGAATTTATAATTCGGAAGCCGTATCATAGGATTTGTATCCGTTCTTTTGTTCTATTCAAAATCTTGCTTTTGGTGGCTGGTTCAAAGAACCAGGGATAGGGCTTCGGAATTGTAAATTCCGAAGAGCAAGTTTTATTCTTCATCTAAATTGAGTTTTTGAACGAGTCAAAGACTCTTGTTTATTAGAGAATCCATATTAGCCCTTTGGCACTCTACGGATAGCAAGGCAAATTCCTAATTCTATTTATCCTAAAATCCTTTCATCCTAATTCAGACAGTTTATTGTACAGGTTTTGCCTCTTTAAACCCGATTGAGTGGAAAACCCGGAATGGAGCGTCGATTAGCTTTGGATGGCAGGGCTTGCAGGGCCAGCGGAATGAGGATTTGGAACGGAAAGCGGGACTAGCCGTATCGAAGGGTTAAGGGTAGTGCTTTTCTAAAAAATGTTTAATTGTGAATTTTTGGGAACATGTTCTAAATGCAATCTAAATTGAGCTTTTGAAACAAGTTGGAAACTCTTATTTATTAGAGAATCCGTAAAGCCCTATGGAACTCTACGGATAGCAAAATTTTTAAAAACGTTAACTGTTTGAAAACTCCTGTAATGTTTTTTGAAGACTACTTTGAATCATTTCCAGTGCTTTGTCTATGGTGGCTTTCTTGGTCCTGAAAGATAAAATGGCCATGCGGATCACAAATTTTCCATCCAATAAAGTAGAGCTTAAAAAAACGTTTCCATCCTGGTGTATATGATACATCAGTTTTTTGTTAAACTCATTCTCGTCATTTTGATATGGGTACCAAAAATAACTTACCGACAAATCGGGTTTAGCGCCTGTATGAAAACCCAATGTCCTTAATTTCTCCCGGAAATATTCCGTGAGCAATAATTTTTCTTCCAGGCTGGCAACGAAGGGTTCTATACCATGCAGTTGCAATGGCAACCAGAGCCGCAAACCTCTGAAATGTTTGGTAAGTTCTGGAGAAACATTGGCCGGACTTTTTACCAGATCATCCGAAAAAGCATCCTGCATATAATTGGCCATATAATGGTTGGAATGTAATACCGCTTGGGCGTTCTTCACTAAAACAGCGCCTAATCCGTAAGGCAGAAACAGGCTTTTATGTGGGTCTATCACTAAGGAATCGGCCTTTTCTATGCCTTTAAACAAATCTCGTTTAGAGGTCAAAATGAAAAACCCGCCATAGGCCGCATCTATATGAAACCACAAATTATTTTTATGGGCTATCTCTGCAATGTCATCCAGCGGATCAATGGCGCCTGTATCGGTTGTTCCGGCAGAGGCAACAACTAAAAAAGGATTTAGTCCTGCTGATTTATCGGATTGGATTTGTTTTTCCAGGGCAAGGGCGTCAATTTTATACTCTTTATCTAATGGAGTGTAGCGGATGATGACATCTTCCAAACCGATTATTCGTAAAGATTTTTGAATGCAGTGGTGCACCTGACTGCTTAAATAGATGACGCTTCGGGTTATTTTTTCATTCTTAATTTGATGCTGATCTCTTGCCGCAGTTAAAGCGATCAGATTGGAAATGGAACCACCCGATGCTAAATTCCCAACGGCCGTTTCGGGAAATGAAAAAACTTTTTTCAACCAATTAATTACTTCATTTTCTATGGTTACCGCACCGGGCGAAGCATAGAAAATTCCGGCATATTCGTTAGAAATGGAAGCCAAAAAATCGCCCAGGGCAGCAGCATAAATTCCGCCTCCCGGAATATAGCCCAGATGTCCGCCCGATGCCGCCCGGATACCTGTTTCGGTAACTTCTTCTTTAAAAACATTCAGTATTTCATCAATGGTTTTGGTGTTGTTGTTGATTTTCAGGTTTTCTGCTACTGCCTCTTTCTCAATAAACGCTTTTGCTTCTGGCAGTGCTTCAATATATTGATTGGCAAAGTCGCTGACCTTTTTCAGTAGCTGCTGCCGGTCTGATAATTCTATCTCCAACTGATTGGCAATAGTTTCCTGTTCTTTGATTTTATTTAGAAGTTCATCCATGCTGTTAAATTTAGTTGATTTTTTAAAAAGCTATGGCTTGGGCTTGTAAAGTTTTTGCTGCTTACTGAGGTTTTTGGTCATAAAAAATAGAAATTGATTCATCGTTCTTGCTTTTTCGAATTTGTGATTCGGGAATTGTATTTATAGAACTTGAAATCTTTTCTGTTGTTCAATCAAGGAGGATTAAATAAATATTAATGGGATTTACTTAGTTTTTATAGCGCTCAAATAATCCTCAATTGCAATGAAGGCCGTTATAAGGATCTCACCTTCAGTAATTCTAAACTCTTTTATAGCTGAAAAAATTTAAATTAGTGTAACCCGCAACCCAAGGCAAAATCTAAAAGGAAAACCATGAAACAGTATTTAATTGAAACATTTAATTATAATGATGCCACCAATAAAAAGCTGCTTTCTAAAATTTCTCAGCTTCCGGATAAAGCAGAGGCCATTAAATTATTTAGCCATTTAATCAATTCTCAATATAAATGGATGGCAAGAATAGTACAAGATCCAAAAGCTCCACAGATGTCGTGGTGGGATCCGGTTTATAAAGAAGAAGAACTGGAGCTAGAATGGACAAAAAGTTTAAAACTCTGGATTGATTACCTGCAATCTAACTCTGAGGAGGATATTAATACAGAAGTTACCTTTATTGGATTTGATGGAGGAAAATGGGCTGCTACTCCAAAAGACATTGCCCTTCAACTGAATTACCATTCCATTCATCACCGGGCACAAATTCAAACATTAATTCGTCAGCAAGGAATTGAGCCAGATTTTGTTGATTATATAGGAACAAAATATCGGAAACTCGGCAATTAACTCCAATTGCAATCGAGAAACAGAGGCTGATAGGTCACAATATCGGTCTATATCAAAAAGTAATATTTTTAACAATTAGTTTGAATATTAAAAGAATGCGTCTATTTTGTATGCAATTTTCAGGCATCAAAACGCATTAATATGAGATTATTCCTATTCCTTTTGACATTCCTGGGTACGGCAATAACTGCTTCGGGACAAACTTTTGAAGAAACCTATCCAAAAACATTATGGTGTCCCGACACCATTATTGTAAAGTTTAATTATACCCCAACCACCTATAAATACGCGGTAGGCGAGCATGAAGTAGTTAGTCCGGGCACCGATGCAAGGCTGAATGAGTATGTAATGATTTATTACGGAAGTGATAGTCTGCGGTTGAGTTATCACAACAAATTGCCTTATGGCCAGATCATCTTTGTAAACTTTGCATCCCCAAAAGGGAAAACAACGCTACGCTTTCGCTTCAATAAAGTTGCCAGTTCTTTTTCGGCTGAATACGTGGAAAAGAACAAAGGCAATATTCAATTTGATATTCCTGAAACCTATGAATTGGCCAATATTATATGGACACTTTCGCCCAGTGGTGCAAGAGCCAATAACTTATATAAAGAAGGCGAATATTATAAACGGATAATGGCTTATTTCAAGCCCTATCTGAAACATCCCATATTTAGTGCTTTAGATTTTCCGGATAGTGTTTATTATAGCAAGTACTATAATTTCAGGGAAAATAGCTTCGCTTTCAATTTTCAGGAGCCAATAAGGGGCTCTAAAAACACTAAAATTTTATTCAATGGCCCATATTATTTGGTATATGGTAATGATGAATTTGCCGATAGCAGTTTGTTTGGCAAATTGAAGCCTATGGTGGAAGATTTTGCCGCGAAGTCAAAGTTCAGACAGTTTTATAAAAACAATTTAGATTACTACCAAAAAGAAATTCAACGGCAAAAGGAATTGTTGCCCGTTAAACCAATGTGGACCTGGTTAGAAGAGCAGTTCCCGAAGTCCAAATATCAGTCGTACCGGATTGCTTTTTCGCCATTGATCGGCGCTTCGCATAGCACACAAAATTATGCAAGTTTCATTAAAGCAGACTTGTTCCGAGAGAGCGTCATGTTTATTAGCGGTACCGGTAGGTATGATAAAAGGCAAGATCTTACAGAAAAGCAGAAAGAAGGCTTAATGTCGGGAATTGTATTTACAGAAATAGATCATAATTATGTAAACCCGGCAACCTATAAGCATGCCAAGTTGGTTGACAGTATCTTTTCCAATCGGAGTGTGTGGGCCCAACGGGGTGACAGTGATCTGTACGGAAGTTCTGAAAGTGTTTTCAATGAGTATATGACTCATGCTGCGTTTTGCCTTTATGTTTTAGACACCTACGAAAAATCCATAGCAGACTTCGTTATTGATGATCGGGAAGAACTGATGGTCAACCGGCGGAACTTTGTGAAATTTAAAGAGTTTGACCGGGAACTGATCAGGCTAAGGCAAGCTCATAAAGATTTAAAAGTAGTTGAACTTTATCCTATGATCCTGGAGTGGTGCAAGCAGCAGATCTAAAATAGGCAACACGCTACCTGAACTACTGAAAAGAATATAAAACATTATGCAAAACAAGAACTTTAGCAGGACAAGAATCTTTACCATGTGCATTGTCACGATATTGATGTTTCTATTGCTGTTATGGGAACATTTTCATGGGGGAGTGCCCAGTCATCACATTTTGAATCGTAAGGATTTGCCGGAGATTTCTAATTGGTGGGGCGGATTGCTGATTCCGGTTTTGACCTGGATCTTATTGGGAAGAGTAGCAAAGAGACTTAATGAACAGGATTCATTAAGTCAGCAGAGTAAAAAACAGAACATCCAAATTCTTGAGCTATTGCTTTCAGGGCTATTTTTAGGAGTTTTGATCGCCATATCTTTTACAAACAATTACCAGCTTTTTTTAGATAATATTCTTTATGTCTTTTTAGTGTGTAGCCTGTTTTTTCCAATTTATTATTCTGAATTTATATTGGGTTTTATTCTTGGCATGACCTATACATTTGGAGCGATATTGCCGACCATCTTTATATTAATCATAGCGGCATTAGGGTTTCTGATCTACAAGTTTATCAGGCCGTTATTTTTGAGAGCGAGAAAGCTGTTTGGTTAAATTTTAGATATACTCAAATCCCGAGTCGCACCATAGGTTTTGTAAGCCGGCTTCTAATTATAGCTAAAAATTTCTTCTTCAACGTGTGACTTTTCTTCCATGTGGTACACTAATAAAGCATCGGAAATAAATAATGGAATCCTAGTGGATAAAAAGGAAAAATTCATTGCTGCAATAAAAGAAAATGAAGGATTCATTTACAAGCTTGCATCAGCTTATACCAATAATACAGACGACAAGCATGATTTAGTTCAGGAAATTTTATACCAGCTCTGGAAGTCTTTTGAAACCTTTAATGGAAAATCAAAATTAAGCACCTGGATATACCGGGTTGCTTTAAATGTGGCCATTTACCAGCTCAGAAAGTCCAAGAAAAATGTATTAACGGTTCCCATAGATGAGCAGGTTCTGAATTACCACGAAAATATAAGTAATGAATATGAAGAAAGATGGAAGTTGTTTAGGCAGCAAATTGAAAAACTAAACTTGCTAGACAAAGGGATTGTAATGCTTTACCTGGACGATAAAAGCTATGCTGAAATTGCAGAAATAGTTGGAATTTCTAAAAGCAATGTAGGAACAAAATTGCTGAGAATAAAAGAGAGGTTAAAACAACAAATCAATAAAAATTTATAGTTATGGAATTGGATGATTTAAAAAGCACTTGGGACAGCCAAAATAACGAAAAACAAGATTTGACCCTTAATATGATAGACCAAATGACACAAAAGAAATACAGATCAAAGATCAAAAAAATAGCCTACCCTGAAATTATTGGCAGCATAATTTGTTTAATTGCGGCGGTATTTATCGGTATCAATTTCCATAAGTTAGATACCGGTTTTTTGCAAGGAGTGGGTGTGCTCTCCATAATATTGCTGCTGCTACTTTCGGTAATTAGTTTTTTAAGTATAAGACAATTAACGGTGGCAGAAGATGTGGGTAAGCCTTACGCAGAAGCGCTTAAAGCATTTGCCACCCGAAAGTTGAAATTCTATAAACTGCAAAAAATAAATATAACCTTGAGCTACCTGTTATTGGTAACCGTAATTGTTTTATTTTCCAAATTTTTTAGTGGCAAAGACATTACGGATAGTAAATACTTTTGGACATTCTCCTTTACCATTGGGTATATATTTCTACTGTTCTTTTCTATGTATGTATCAAAGTATTACAAAAAAACATTAAGGCAGACGGAAGAGCTATTACAAGATTTACAACCTTGATAAAAACAACTGACGTTGCTCATTCTCAAATCCTTTCATTCTAATTCAGACAGTTTTATTGCACAGTTTTTGCCGCTTTAAACCCGATTGAGTGGAAAACCCGGAATGGAGCTGAGATGCCATTAATGATGTCTTTAATAATGCTTTGGAGGTTAGGCTGAGCTTGTCGAAGCCTGAATGCCAAGAGAGCCGGAATTATGTAAAGCACACAGCGGAATGAGGATTTGGAACGGAAAGCGGGGCTAGCGGTAGCGAAGAATTCAAGGACATTGCTTTTTAAAAAATGTTTATTCGCTTAATGGTGAATTGAAGAAGCACCCCAAAAAGAAAAACCCCGGCCAATGGACCGGGGTTTCTGAAAAAAATCTGAAAATATTAAGCATTAACGGGGTTTTCCATATGGTATTTCACCAGCCCATCGATTGGGGAGCGCAGAATAACGCCCACTTCCATGCCATATTTAATGGCCAATTCTTCCAGAATATTTCTGAAATTATAACCTACCGAGCCGATGCAATTAAAAGAATAGGCTTTGTAGTTGGGGTAGTGGATAACCAGGTTTTGGAAGAAATCTTCAAAAGCTGATTTGACCAGGTTTCTGGAATATTCCGCATGCACATTATTGTCGTAAATGAATTTGCTGAAACTGGCGCAAAAACGGTTGGCACGAGGTTTTGAATATACATTGTCCAAAATTTCTTCCGGGGTTAAATGGTAGGTATCCCAAAAGCGTTGACGCACCACTTCGGGCATGTATCCGCGAAGATAATCGCCCAGCAATTTTTTACCGATATAGCATCCACTGCCCTCATCGCCCAGAATGTAGGCTAATGAATCAATGTTATGGGTAATATCCTTGCCATCGTAAATGCAAGTATTGGTTCCTGTACCTAAAATAGCGGCAAAGCCTTGGTTGCGTCCTAATAAAGCACGGGCAGCGGCCAATAAATCGTGCCCAACATAAATTTTAGCATTGGTAAACACGGCCTGCATGGCATCTGTTACTATTTTTACCTTTTCGGTAGTGGAGCATCCGGCCCCGTAATAGTTTACTTCGCTAATCCGATCTAATGGTAAGTCGGTAGGGAGGCTTTCTCTCAGTGAGTTAATGATATATTCCGTGTCTGAAAAATACGGATTATAGCCTTCAGTATTAAAGTAGATCTTTTCACCGGCGTCATTTAATAAGCACCAGTTGGTTTTGGTTGATCCTCCGTCTGCAATTATGATCATGAGATGGTTAAAGTCTAAAAGTATAAATGTTTAATAAATGATAGGGTTATTTATAGCCTCCTCCGGGAGGATTGCCGGTAAAAGTAATGATTTTTGTTAGAGCGTAGGGGTTTATTTCTTATATGGGAAAGAAAAAAATTGCAAAAACTGTTACTTTTAGAGCAAAAAAAGACATGATTGTTGATCTGCGAAGCGATACCGTAACCAAACCAACTCCGGCCATGCTGGAGGCCATGATGAATGCCCGGGTAGGGGATGATGTATTTGAAGAAGATGTGACCGTTAATGAGCTGGAACATAAAGCAGCGCATATATTTGGTATGGAAGCAGGGATTTTTTGCCCTTCGGGAACCATGACCAATCAAATTGCCATCAAATGCTTTACCCAGCCCCTGGATGAAGTGATTTGTGATGAAACGGCGCATGTTTACCGCTATGAGGGCGGTGGCATAGCCTTTAATTCCATGGCTTCTGTTCGTTTGTTGCATGGCGATCGGGGAAGGATCAATCCCGAACTGATTGAGCCGCAGATCAACCCGGACAATATTCATTATCCCAGAACCAGTTTAGTGGTTTTAGAAAATACGGTGAACCGGGGCGGAGGCAGTATTTATACCCTGGATCAGATAGAGCCTATTTATCATCTTTGCCGCTTAAAAAACCTGAAACTGCATTTAGACGGGGCCCGCGTATTTAATGCCCTGGCAGAAACGGGCGAAGATGCTAAAGACTATGGCCGTTTTTTTGACGGTATTTCGGTTTGTTTGTCTAAAGGTTTGGGCGCTCCGGTGGGTTCGGTTTTACTGGGAAGCCATGAAACCATTCGTCAGGCCCGCCGCATACGCAAAGTATTGGGTGGCGGCATGCGTCAGACGGGATTTTTGGCCGCGGCCGGAATTTATGCTCTGGATTATCATGTGGATCGCTTAAAAGAAGACCATAAGCACGCCAAGGCATTGAGCCGGGCTTTGAAAGAGTTGCCTTATGTGAAAAGCGTGATGCCGGTAGATACCAATATCATCATTTTTGAACTGGATGAAAAACATCATGATGCCGAAGAATTTGTGGTAAAGCTGAATCATCATGGAGTACGATGCAATACTTTTGGACGGCAGATGATCCGTTTTGTGACCCATCTGGATATCAGCTCTGAAATGGTAGATTACGCGATTGAGACGCTGAAAAAAATAAAGTAATTGAGGTACACAGATTAGGTTGATTTTCAAATGGAAAAGGACACTAATTTCACGAATGAGGCTAATTCTTTACGAATGTGTTATTGGACGAAAAACGATGGACGAATAACGAAATGAAAAACACGAATTTCACGAATTAGGCTAAATTTTACGAAAGACGATGGACGATAAACGAAAGACGAAATCCAAATCTTCAATCAATATAATCGGTGTAATCTCATAACAATCCGTGTAATCCTATAAACCCAATTCCCCTTTAAAACCTCTACATTTGTTGTATGAAAAAAATTCTGGTAGCTAACCGCGGAGAAATTGCTTTGCGGATTATGCGTTCGGCCCGTGAAATGGGCATTCAAACCGTAGCGGTTTATTCAGAAGCCGACCGGAATGCCTTGCATGTGCGTTATGCCGATGAGGCTGTTTGTATTGGCCCTGCGCCTTCCAACCAGTCGTACCTGGTTTTTGATAAAATTATTGATGCCTGTAAGCAAACCGGGGCCGAGGCCATTCATCCCGGTTACGGATTTTTATCCGAAAATGCCGCTTTTGCCCGCCGGGTTAAAGAAGAAGGACTTATTTTGATTGGTCCATCGGCTGAGGCCATGGAAATTATGGGTAATAAGTTATCGGCCAAAGCCGCTGCCCTGAAATATAATATTCCGATGGTTCCTGGAACCGAAGAAGCCATTACCGATGTGGCCGATGCCAAAAACCGGGCTATTGAGGTGGGTTTTCCCATTCTGATCAAAGCTGCGGCCGGTGGCGGTGGCAAAGGAATGCGGATTGTAGAAAAAGCAGATGATTTTGAAGAGCAGATGCATTTGGCCGTTTCTGAGGCTACCTCGGCATTTGGCGATGGCTCTGTTTTTATTGAGCGTTATGTTACTTCGCCACGCCATATAGAAATACAGGTTTTGGGCGATCATCATGGTAATATTGTTCATTTGTTTGAGCGGGAATGCTCGGTGCAACGCCGGCACCAGAAGGTGATTGAAGAGGCTCCTTCCTCTGTTTTAACGCCTGAGATCCGCGAAAAAATGGGAAAATGTGCCGTAGATGTGGCCCGTTCCTGCAATTATTCTAGCGCCGGCACTGTAGAGTTTATCCTGGATGAGAATCTTGATTTTTTCTTCCTGGAGATGAATACCCGCTTGCAGGTAGAGCATCCGGTTACGGAAATGATCACCGGAACCGATCTGGTGAAAGAGCAGATCCGCATTGCCCGGGGCGAAACTTTAAGCTTTAAGCAGGAAGATCTTGAAATGAAAGGCCATGCCATTGAATTAAGGGTTTATGCCGAAGATCCAAAGAATAATTTCCTGCCGGATATAGGCCGTTTGCAAACCTATCAAACGCCACAGGGCCCAGGTGTAAGGGTAGATGATGGTTTGGAGCAAGGCATGGAGATCCCGATCTTTTATGATCCGATGATCGCCAAATTGATCACTTACGGAGAAAACCGCGAGGAGGCCATTGAGCGAATGATCCGAGCCATTGATGAATATCAGATCACCGGTATCCAGACCACTTTGGAGTTTGGAAAGTTCGTGATGCAGCATGAGGCCTTTGTTTCGGGCAAATTTGATACGCATTTTGTAGAGAAATACTTTCATGCGGAGGCATTATCGCCGGGGAGCGAGGAAGAAGCTTTTATTGCCGCATTTATCGCTTCGCAGGTTATGCAGCGGCAAAACCATGTGGAAGAGTTGGAAAGTGCCGGTCAAAACTCAAATTGGCAAAAGAACAGAAGAAGGTATTAATGCAGATTTAGTTTTAGGAAATGTTTACAGGTATTATAGAGACTTTAGGTAAGGTAGTTGATTTGCAAAACGACCGTGAAAATCTGCATTTAACCATTGAATCAGATATTTCGCAAGAGCTGAAAATTGATCAGAGCGTGGCTCATAATGGCGTTTGTTTAACGGTAGTGGCTTTAGCTGAAGGAAAGCATACTGTTACGGCCATTGCCGAAACCATGAATAAAACCAGTTTAGGTGAGCTAAAAGTGGGCAGTTTGGTCAATCTGGAGCGTTGCATGCAAATGAACGGGCGTTTAGACGGGCATATCGTACAAGGGCACGTAGATCAAACCGCACGCTGTGTGGATTTGAAAGAAGCGGGCGGAAGCTGGGAATATACTTTTGAATACGATGCCGCTATGGGCAATATCACGGTAGAGAAAGGCTCTATATGTGTGAATGGGATCAGTTTAACGGTTGTGGATTCCGGACCGAATAGTTTTTCGGTAGCCATTATTCCTTATACGTTTGAACATACTAATTTAAAGGAGGTTCAGGTTGGTTCTATCGTGAACCTGGAATTCGATATTATTGGAAAGTATGTAAGCCGTTTATTGAATCAAACATCGCGGTAGGCTTATATTTTTCTCCGGCAGATAAGTCCAAAAAAAAATTGAATATATCTCTGTTGGCCATATATTTTCTTACGCAGATCGGCGCAGAAAAGAACGCAGAAATAAGTTGAATAAAAATCTGCGAAAATTCAGCGTTAATCCGCGATATCTGCGGGCAAGATAGTTTTCCGGAAAACCCCATCGCCAGTTCAATTGTTCCTGCATTGATAGGACAAAAAATCAATGCTATGAATACGTTAAAAAAGTTTGATTTAATGGAGAAAATCTCCCGCGAACTGGAAGATCTAAAAAACAGTCAGACGGCTGTGGTTCAGAAAATTGGAAAAGTAGAGGTAGATAATATGGAACTGGGCAATAAAGTGCTAGACCGTGTTCTACCCGAGATGCATCAAAATATTGCCGATAGCCTGAATAAAATTACTGAAGCCTTGCAAAACTTTCAGGAAATCAAGAATGGTTTTGGTAAGGATAACAATGTTGATGCCTTACGCCAACAAGAAGCCCTGCGCCAATCTCAGGAGGGAGCGAAGTAAATCGCAGTAAAAGCCGTTTTTTTTTTGGAGGTTCGACAAGTACTGAACCTTTATTGTCGAACACTTTTAGTAAAGCTAATGCCGCTTTTCAGGTTACGCTGAATGCAAAAAAGCGTTCCGACATTGCATTTTCGGCCTCAGAAGGTTTAGTGTTAAGAAAGTTTTAAAAACAGCTTGCAAAAACATTCGATTAGCCAGTTCAAAAAGCAATTCGGAGATTGTTGCAGAAAACTTGGTAAGCAGAAACTTTCCACGGCTCGAATTGCAGATAGCTGTTTTTAGAACTTTTAGCTAAAGCTTGTGCAGCCTTGAATTTTTGTTAATTTTTTTCAAGAAAAAAGTAAAAGAAAGATACAAAGAGCAGCAAACTTTAAAATGAGTTTTAGTAAAGTTAATGCCATTTGTCAGGTGTTACTTTTTTTCGTTTTATCATTTGATTTTTTATAGGCACTGAAGAGGGCTTCGCCGTTCCCAGCAGTTTTAGTAAAGCTATTGCCACTTGTCAGGTGTTACTTTTCCCTTCAGCTGGAAAAGTAACCAAAAGAGCCGCGGCTGCTTTTTATTGCTGCCAAGTTTCTACGAAAGCCTTGCCTGTGACTGCCGCAATAAAAAGAAGGCCGAAAAGAGCAGAACGGGGAGTTTATCAGGTATCTTCTGCTGCCTTTTGTGATACAGACTCCTGATTTTTTATTCTATTGTTTTCCCCTTCATCGCGGTAGCAATAGCCTGATCCATTAAACGTTCGGCAAAAGGACGGGTAAATTCGTTTAATTCGTCAATTTTCTTCAAAATCTGATCCTTATCTGCCAAGCTTAATGCCGATTTTAAGGCTTCCACTAATTTCAGGGTGTTTTCAGATTCTGCGTTAGAAAGTACGCCTGTGTTTTTTTGCATGAAACGCTCTACGGTATAAATCATTTGCTCGCCTTCGGTGCGGGCTTCAATGAGCATGCGCTCGCTAACGTCTTCTTTGGCATGCTGAATACTATCCATCAGCATTTGTTCCACTTCGGCATCGGTTAGACCATAGGTGGGTTTTACTTCCACTTCTTGCTTAACTCCGGAACGTAACTCGACGGCCTGCACCTTCAGAATTCCATCGGCATTGAGTAAGAAGTTAATATCTACTTTGGGTAATCCGGCCGGCATGGCAGGGATTCCTTTCAGGTCAAATTCGGCTAGTTTGCGGTTCTCTTTTACCAGATCACGTTCGCCCTGGTAAACGGAAATTTTCATATTTTTTTGGCCATCAACCGATGTGGTGTACTGCCGCCCGGCTTTGGTAGGCACTTTGGCATTTCTAGGGATGATCACATCCATTAATCCGCCCATGGTTTCTATTCCCAGTGAAAGTGGAGTAACATCTAATAAAAGAATATCCTTACGATTTCCGGCCAAAATATCTGATTGAATGGCGGCGCCCATAGCCACTACTTCATCAGGATCAATTTGATCATGTACCGCTTTTTGGAAAAATCCTGAAACCAGCTCTTTCACTAATGGTGTGCGTGTGGAACCGCCCACCATAACCACTTCCTGAATATCCTGAATGCTTAGTTTGGCATCCTGCAACGCATTTTTACAAGAGTTAATGGTTTGCTGCACCAAAGGTGAGATCAGTTCGTTAAAAGTGATTTTGGTGATAGCGCAAGGTATATCGTTTACAAAATCATTAAAGAGATTTTGGGTGGTTAAGGCTTTTTTGGCTTCTTCGGCTTTTAAACGCAGGGCCTGAGAAAGCTCCTGGTTCTGAATGATCTGGTTTTTATCAAGCTTGTTTTGCTCTATCCAGTAATTCACAATGGCCTGGTCAAAATCATCGCCACCTAAAAAAGTATTTCCATTGGTAGCTAATACCTCAAAAATTCCGTTCTGAATCCTTAATATGGAAACATCAAAAGTGCCTCCGCCCAGATCGTAAACGGCAATTACTTTTTCTTCATCCGGATGGATGCCGATGCCATAAGCCAGGCTGGCTGCGGTGGGTTCATTCACAATCCGAAGTACATCCAGACCGGCCAGTTTACCGGCATCGCGGGTGGCCTGACGTTGGCTGTCGTTAAAATAGGCCGGAACGGTAATAACCGCCCGGTTGATAGGGGTTTTCAGGGCATGTTCGGCACGTTCCCGGAGTTCTTTCAGGATCAGACCTGAGAGCTCAATGGGTGTGTAGAATTTATCGCCCACCTTAATTTTAACAATACTCTCGGTATTATCATCGATAATTTTATAAGAAAAAGCCTGGCTATGTTTTTCAATATCCTGGTAAGAACGACCTAAGAGACGTTTTACCGAGAAGATGGTGTTTTCCGGATCAGAAAGCAGGAAATCTTTGGCTTCATTGCCCACCAGCACACTGCCGTCGGCATTAAAATGCACTACCGAAGGCACCAGTACGCCTTTGCCGGTATCATTAATTACCTGCGAATGTCCTTCGGGATTTATAAAAGCCACCAAACTATTGGTAGTACCCAAATCAATCCCTACAATAATATCTTCTTTCTGAACAGAACCTGTTGCCAGGTTAATGGAAATTTTAGCCATAACACGATTTCAACGGGGGCAAAGGTACTTAGTTTAGAATCATTCTGAAATATAGTTTCGCAATATGAGATTTGGGTGTTGATTTTATGGATTACACCGATGTGATAGTCGTCTATCGTCCGTCGTCTTTCGCGAAATTAGTCTGATTCGGAATTCTGTTT
>DASQIU010000035.1:0-7565 GCA_035631395.1 Daejeonella sp.
ATATAATGATCGCAGGCCTCACCTGGCGCTCGATTATCTAACGCCAAACATGATTCACAAACAAAAAATCCTTGCCAGTATTAGCTGACAAGGACTATACTTATTCATTCAAAAACTGTCAACCTATTTTAGGACGACTCAATGAATTTGTTGATTGGGGTATTTTTTTAAAAAAAATTAAGCCACACCAAACTCTTTCCAATAATTTGCAAATGTAACACACGAGTTATGTCCAATCGCCTTAAATAAGTCATGCCGCTTAGCTAGTTGTTTTACTTCACAGTTAGATTTTGGATCTTCCTCAAGTTTTAAAAAAACCCAAGCACCTACAGCTTGTTTAAATTTTTCAATATCGTCAATAGTGTTGTTATTAAAGAGATAGTCAATATATTTTACGAATGCGCACAAACTTGAATAGCTGCTTTTATTCCAATTGTCCAACGCTTGTTTAACTGCTAATAAATGGCCACCAATTTGCTTTTCTTTCACCGAACTTGTCAGCTGGGAAAAGGCAACACCAACCCCAGCAACTGTCAAAAGAAAGTCGAATTTCTCTAATTGTCCACCTTTGGCAATTACACCAAGGTCAGGAAATTTGTCAAGCAGAGGTGTGTAACTTGAAATAGCAATTCCTTGCGCTAAGGACACCAATATTGTTGCGTCTTTTAACTGTTTGTCAGTGTAGCCCTTCTTTTTAAAGATGCTATTAAATAGTCCCATATTGTTGTCGGTTCATTATACTTGTTTTCCTTTGCCGGTCCGTTCTGCAACCTCTAAAAATTGTTTCGGTAATTTAGTCCCATTTTCTCCAATTTCAATGAACTCTGAAGTTAAAGGCAGTTGTATTAGTTCCTCGTCATGCATCTCAAAGCCAAACGGAAATTGCCAATCAATTAGATACCAAGCAGATGGTTTTAGATTTGGCTCAATGGATCTGATTAAACCTTCATAAGCTTGATATTTTTTAGCGTCAATCACTTTGGAATATCCTTCTATTTCACCATCGTCATAAACAAATTTCCAAATAAACTTTGTTCTACCTAAAAAACTTCTTGAGCATTTGGAAAAATGTAAGAAGTCGTTCTGCGTTTCAAGCGGAAAGTTTTTGCTTTCTTTTATTCCAAATTTGTACAGTTCAATGATTCGTGGGTCCATTCCAAATTCTAACGTAGAAATCCGTTCGACCCATTGGAACGGGTATCGCGATATGTGCAGTCGGTAGTCTCTCAATATACCTGCAGCTTTTAGTGAGTCCCGCTCCATGAAAATATTATTGTCTGTGTCTGGTTCTACAAGCCATACCATGAATTTCTTTTCTACATCATGATAAAGAACTTTATAGAAAGATTCAATGACATTACCACATGATGGACATTTATGCTTAAAAAACGTACCGTTTAAAATACTTAATCTAAGTTCAGGGTCTTGCTTAGCGTTTACTGATGTATAGACCAACTTTTCAAATTGATGCCCACATTTTTCGCAAGTTATGTCTGCTGTTACTTGTTGGCTCATGGTGTTTAATAATGACCGCTAATTCTAAAAATAGACGCAATTCAAACAACAACTAATAATTAATAATATTGTTTTTTAGTATAACTATTTAAAATCCCGTTTAGATGTCATGATCTTGTCAGCCAACGAAGATTCCTTTAAAAGAATGCCTCAATCCCCATTCAATTCCTTGCCAATTAAACCCTAACCCCCTAAACATATCCACCTAAATTCAAATAACAAATCCATACATCTCCCCCAAAATAAACAAATCTGTATCTTCCCCTTGTTGATATTGTCACCAACAAGACATACGCCCGGTTGGACCTAACACTAAACCATATTAAATTATTTATTCTTTTAATAGCTGAAAGGAATAGATTTTTACACTTTTGATGAAAATTAAGTATTAGAAGGGATCATGCCTGTTTAATGCTCATTTTACCATCAGATCAAAACCATAATATTGAAACCAGCAAACGAAAAATCGGAAGAGCAAACGCTCAGAAGGGGTTTACAAAACAGGCATATTCAACTGATTGCTCTTGGAGGAGCCATAGGTACAGGCTTATTTTTAGGCATAGGACCTGCAGCTGTACTGGCTGGTCCCTCTGTGATTTTAGGCTATGCATTGGCCGGTATTATTGCCTTCTTTATCATGCGCCAATTGGGCGAAATGGTTGTAGAAGAACCCGTCTCGGGTAGTTTTAGTCATTTTGCTAATAAATACTGGGGTCCTTTTGCCGGCTTTGCCTCCGGCTGGAACTATTGGGTGCTCTATATCCTGGTTAGCATGTCAGAATTAACAGCTATTGGTATATATGTGCATTTCTGGTGGCCAGAAATCCCTTTATGGTCATCAAGTCTTTTCTTTTTCCTGGCCATTAATGCCCTAAACCTAACTTCTGTTAAAGTTTACGGTGAAGTGGAGTTTTGGTTTTCCATTGTAAAAGTGGTGGCCATTATTGCCATGATCCTTTTTGGCATTTATTTACTTCTTAGCGGAACCGGAAGCAAAGAGAGTAGTTTACAAAACCTTTGGAATGATGGCGGTTTTTTTGCGAAAGGCTTGTTTAGTGCAGATGGGAAAGGAGGTTTCCAGGGATTATTTACTGCCATTGCCCTAATTATGTTTTCATTTGGCGGCCTGGAATTAATTGGAATAACGGCCGCTGAGGCAGAACAGCCTGAAAAAACGATTCCCAAGGCAACCAATCAGGTAATTTATCGCATCCTGATTTTCTATGTTGGCGCTTTGGTTATCCTATTTTCATTATCGCCCTGGAAAAATATCACCACCGATAGCAGCCCGTTTGTAATGGTTTTTGAAAGCTTAGAAGGTTTTCAATTCAATCTTTTTGGCAAGACCATTTATTTTACCAGTATTATTGCCAATGTGCTTAACATGATTGTATTGACGGCTGCATTATCCGTTTACAATAGCTGTGTTTATAGCAACAGCCGGATGCTTTATGGTTTGGCCGAACAGGGAAATGCGCCTGCATTTTTATCGAAATTGAACAAGAACCATGTCCCCATAAAAACCATCCTGGTATCAGGCCTGTTTACGGCGATATGCATCATTATAAATAAACTAATACCCGAAAAAGCATTGGAAATCCTGATGTCATTGGTTGTGTCATCGCTTATTATCAATTGGCTGATGATTAGTATTACACATTTGAAATTTAGAAAAAGCAAGGAAGCTAAGCATATCAAAACAAAATTTCCTTCTTTTATCTACCCCCTGTCAAACTATATATGTTTGCTCTTTTTGATTGGCATTTTAATCATTATGTGGATAACCGGCATGAAAATATCTGTTGAGCTGATTCCAGGATGGCTTGTACTTTTATACCTCTGCTATGTGTTGGTTAAGAAGAAAAAAACAAAAGCAATTGATTCCATAAACCACTAATCTGACAGTATTTTTTGGTTGCTGTTGTCGACCAACAAGGCATACACTAAATAAATATTATTGTCATCCGCTCGTCCCAACTAAACCCTAACCTCTAAACCCTAACCAAATTAACATATATCTCCAATCCCTACCCAAAAAGCAAATCCGTATCTTTACTGCATGCTTATTCAACAGTTTTACGATAAGGGTCTGGCTCATGCATCGTACGCCATTATCAGCGAACGGGAAATGATGGTAATTGATCCGGCCCGTAATCCTGAACCCTATTTTGAGTTTGCAAAGCGGCATCACGCTAAAATTACCGGTGTAATAGAAACCCATCCGCATGCTGATTTTGTGAGCTCGCATCTGGAAATCCATCAAAAAACCGGCGCCACCATTTATGCAAGTAAACTGCTGGGAGCCGAGTATCCGCATACTCCTTTTGACGAAGGAAATATTATCTCCTTAGGAAAAATAAAACTAAAGGCCATCAATACGCCCGGCCACTCACCCGATAGCATTTGTATTCTGGTACTGGATGAAAAAGGTTTGGAACAAGCCGTTTTTACCGGCGACACCTTATTTGTAGGCGATGTAGGCCGCCCGGATCTGCGGGAAAATGTAGGCAACCTGACTGCCCAAAAAGAGGAACTGGCCAAAGCCATGTACCAATCTACCCGACAAAAACTGATGACTTTACCCTCAGTAGTAGTAGTTTACCCGGCACATGGGCCGGGATCGCTTTGCGGGAAAAACATGAGCCCCGAACTGGATAGCACCATCGGCAAGGAATTAAGAGAGAATTACGCCCTACAACCTATGACCGAGCCAGAGTTTGTAAAGATCCTGACCAACGATCAGCCTTTCATTCCAAAATATTTCGGTTACAATGTAGAGCTGAATAAAAAAGGAGCACAAGCTTTGGATCAAAGCATACAAGCCATTCCCAGGATTTCTGCAGATGAAAAACTAGAAGAAGGCATTTTAATTATAGATACCCGTCCACAATTCCAATTTAAGGCCGCTCATTTACCCAAAGCCATCAATCTGCAAGATGGCACAAAGTTTGAAACCTGGCTGGGCTCCATTATCAATCCTGCTGAGGCCTTCTACCTGATTGCCGAAAATGAATCTGCCTTGGAACAAATGATTCAAAAAACCGCTAAAATAGGCTATGAATCACAAATAAAAGGTGCTTTAACAGTTCCCAAAAACCTGAGCGAAAGTACTCCGCATTTTAACCTGGATGATTTTAACCGGCATCCCGAAAATTTCACTATTGTGGATATCCGTAACCGGGGCGAAGTGAATGCCGGCAAAATGTTCGAAAATGCCATCAGCATTCCATTGCCCGAATTACGGGAACGAGTACAGGAAATTCCGCAAGATAAGCCCATAGTGGTGCATTGTGCCGGAGGTTATCGCTCGGCCGCCGGATCAAGCATCATCGCCGGACAAATAAAAAATACCCCGGTACTGGACATGAGCGAAGCCGTTAACCAATTCTCCAATAACAATCATTAATTTTTATACCGATGAGTAAATTAAGCCTGGTCCAGACTGCCGATGGCTCCAACACTTTTTTCAATGCTGAAGTTGGAGAACATTACCATTCCCGCCATGGCGCTTTGCAGGAGGCTCTGCACGTTTTTGTCAAATCCGGGCTGGAATATTTTATCGCCGATCAGGATGTTCAGGAAGTAAGCATTCTGGAAGTTGGTTTCGGAACTGGTTTAAACTTCCTGCTAAGCGCTGGATTCTGTACGCATAAAAATATAAAACTAAATTATACCGGTATTGAAGCTTATCCCCTGCCCCCGGAATTGATCTCACAAACTGGTTATCAGGAGTATGTGCCCCAATCATTATGGGCTGCTTTTCTGCAAAACTATCCCGCTGCTTTACAACAAGCGGTTACACTAAACACACCCTGCACTTTACAAATTTCCCCCTGTAAACTGATGGATTTTAACAGCCAAAAGCAGTTTGACGTGCTTTATTTCGATGCTTTTGCCGCCATACACCAGCCCGAAATGTGGACCGACGAAGCTTTGAAGCACATCACTTCCTTTTTAAAACCAGGCGGCGTTTTTGTAACCTATGCCATCACCGGAAACTTAAAACGAATCATGAAAGCTTTAAAATTTAGCATTGAAAAAGCACCCGGAGCCCCCGGAAAAAGGGAAATGCTAAGAGCGGTTAAATTGTCTGAACTGTGATTTATTTGATGAGTTTGATTTTGCAAATATTGGTCAGAATCACGGATTTTTAGGATTCAAAGATTTCGCGGATTTTATATCTCCATCAATCTGTGTCATCAATTAATCCGTTTAATCTGAATCACGGATTTTTAAAATTCAAAGATTTAAATCTCCATCAATCTGTGTCATCAATTAATCCGTTTAATCCGCGATTCGGATATTTAGGAATCACAGTTCAGACAATCAATTATTAGAAAAGCAATACCCCAACCCATCGGCACCGCTAGCCCCGCTTTCCGTTCCAAATCCTCATTTCGCTACGCTCCATTGCGGGTTTTTCACTCAATCGGGTTTAGATGGCAAAACCTTACAAAAAATGGTCTGAATTAGGATTAGAAGATTTTAGGATGTGTAGGATTTAAATAAGTCTTCGGGGAAAAATCCTTTCAAAAGAAGGCTAAAAACAGGAATCTTCTTGATTTCTGATTCGCTTTATGGTTCGACAAGCTCACCATGACGCGGGAATGTCCCTGCGTTTTGCCAGAACCGTCACACTGAGCTTATCAATTGTGAATGCCAAAAAGTAGAAATTATTGTTTCCACCTCGCTTTAGGGTTCGAAAAGCTCACCATGACATGGGAATGGCCCTGCGTTTTTGCAGAACCATCACACTGAGCTTGTCGATTGTGAATGCCAAAAAATATAATTATTGTTTCCACCTCGCTTTATGATCCGAAAAGCTCCACCCCGAAGCGGGGTAACCGACCAGTTAACCAATTATCAATTAAACCATTTACTACCTAACAAATTTGTGACCGATTAACCAATAAAACAATTTCCCAATTTTCCTAAATTGCTTTATAGAAACAAATCTTAAATAAAGCATCAATATGTATCCCATCAAGAAAACTTTATTAACACTGTGCTCTTTAAGTCTATTTGTTTTTGTAGCAGCTACCCTACCCAACCAAAAGGACGATGAGCCACAAAACTTTAAAGCCAAAAACCTGAAAGTTCTTCCCAAAAACATTTCGCATAAAGAACTGGATAAAATCATGGATGGCTTTAAAGATGCCCTGGGCGTAAAATGCAACCATTGCCATGTGTCCCGTACAGACGACCCGAAAAAACTGGATTTTGTTAGCGATGCCAAGCCCGAAAAAGAAATGGCCCGCAAAATGCTTCGCATGACCGAGCATATCAATAAAAAATATTTCCGAGGCACAGAAGCCGGAACAGAAACCGCCATGCTGCAGGTTCAATGCAAAACCTGCCATCGAGGTATGGCCAAACCCGAATTAAAATAAAATTCTAGGAAATTTGCTAGAAACAGGACGCCCCGGGGCGTAAATTATGTAAATATTAGACGTTGGCGGCCATTGCAAAACGAAAGGGAAACAAAAAACATATAAAAAAAGACAATTAACCCCAAAACCATGAAACAATTACTGCTTAGTATTACATTGCTATTTTCAACAATTGCAATGCAGGCCCAGGAAACAGAT
Organism: Daejeonella sp.; assembly: GCA_035631395.1. GTDB lineage: Bacteria > Bacteroidota > Bacteroidia > Sphingobacteriales > Sphingobacteriaceae > Daejeonella. The sequence continues at coordinate 7,104 of DASQIU010000035.1, forward strand.
CCATGGACTAAATACATGACGCCTCTTTCTACTCACAAGTTTCTGTCAAGATATACTGGCAACTTCGAAATGGAAATAAAAATGTGGATGAATGAAGGAAAAGAACCCATGATAGTAAAAGTAAATTCAAAACACGATACTATTTTGGGCGGTAGATTTCTGGAAATGAAACAGGCAGGAAATATGATGGGAATGGACTACCAATCCATAATGACATTAGGATTCAATAATACGGATGAAAAATTTGCCATGACCACTCTAACCAATATGGGAACAGGCATTTTGTCGTTACATGGAAATTGGGATGTTGAAAATAAAGTTGCAAACCTTACAGGGCAAATGACAAACCCTGTAAGTAAAAATAAAATAAATGTTAGGCAGAAAATAACCTTCTTGGATGACAATACCATATTGATCGAAAACTATGATCAGGAAGGAAACAGTCAGGAGAAAAAATCTATC
>DASQIU010000036.1:0-30333 GCA_035631395.1 Daejeonella sp.
ACTGGGGCGGGCGCCCGGAGTGACCGTGGGAAGTGATAACAATATATCACTCAATGGCAAGGCTGGTGCTGCGGTACTAATAGATGGTAAACAAACGTATTTATCGAATAGGGAAATTGCAGAACTGCTGAAATCGATGTCTTCATCAGATATAAGGTCAATTGAAATCATTAATAGCCCGAGTGCTAAGTATGACGCGGCAGGTACCGCAGGAATTATCAATGTGCGGACATTAAAATCGCATATACAAGGTTTCAGTGCGAGCTTAACTTCAGGCTTAAGTTATGGGGCATACCTCAGAAATAATCAAGATCTTTCCCTAAGTTTTAGGAAGAACAAACTAACCCTTTATGGTAATTACAGTCATTTTGTGGGTTATTATTCCTATCTCTATGGTGCGGATCGAATTCAGGAGGATAAGTTCTATAACAGTTTTACCGACGATATAGACAAGCGCAACAAAATGGGTTCAAGGCTTGGTGCCGATTTTGCGATAGACAAGAAACATACAGTTGGTGTGCTATTGAATGGTAATTTCATTTTCGGGGGAGGGATAACTGATACCAGAACTGAGATTGGCATGGCGCCAAGTACACAAATAAATCAAGTACTTACTGCGGTTAATGATTATTATGCCCAGAAGACCCAGCGCTATAACATTAACCTGAACTACAAGTACGAAGATACACTTGGAAGAATAATTAATTTTGATGCAGATTATGGCGATTTTAATAAGCTTGCAGGTAATCTCCAAACCAATAAATATACTTCAGCCGATGATATTGTCCTTAGCGACAACCTTTACCGCTCCCTGAATGGGATTGATATTAGTTTAAGGGCAATAAAACTTGATTATACCACTAATCTATGGAAAGGTAAGCTGGAAACTGGTTCCAAATATTCTTCGGTGTCATCTGCCAATGATTCAAGGTTTCTGGAAGTAAAACCAACTACAGAAATCTTAGACCCTTCCAGGTCAAACCGATTTTCCTATCAAGAAAAGGTAGCAAGCGCTTATTTTAATTACAAAAAAGATCTGGGCAAATGGCAACTTCAGGGTGGATTGAGGGTAGAAAATTCGGCCTCAACAGGTAAGCTTGATCAAATCTCCCCAATTGCCGGAAACCAACAAGCTATAAGTAGAAACTACACTAATCTTTTTCCTTATTTTTCTGTGAATGTAAAACCTTCAGCGTCAAATAGCTTTTCGTTTAGTTATAATAAAAGGATCGACCGACCAGCCTACCAAAATCTAAACCCTTTTATCTATTTACTGGATGAACTCTCTTATTGGCAGGGGAATCCTTTTCTGAAACCACAACTCAGTCAACGTGCGTTGTTGCAATATGTCTACAAAAGTTCTACCATAGTGGGCCTGAGCTATACCTATACCGATAATTTCAGTGTCGAAGTAACTGATACCGTTGATAAGGCTAGAATTGTCATGGTTCCACGGAATCTTGGCTTGCAACAGCATTTGGCATTAACGCTTACCCAAACCCTTACTCCGTACAATTGGTGGAATATTACCTTCAATGGTACATTCTTTGGCCTTTATAACAAGATTGACTTTGGAGCAGACAGAAAACTCAATCTGCGGCAAGCTGCTGGTAGAGTAAGTTTGCAACAAACATTTAAATTGCCCTATAGCTTAAGCGGAGAAATAATGGGCTTTTATAACTCCAGGCGTTTGGTTGGAGCCAATCAGTTCCCAAATGCCACAAGCCAGATTGATTTGGGGCTGCAGCGCAATTTTATGGAAAAAAAGGCAACTTTAAGACTTGTCTTTAGCGATATCTACAAGGGAAGTAAGGCAAGTTCAGTACAAAGCGTTGGTGGGCTTTATATCCATAACTATAGCTATTTTGAAACCAGGCAGGTCAAACTGAATTTTAGCTACCGGTTTGCCTCGGGAAACTCGAAAGGGCCAAGAAATAGGAGTTCCGCACTGGAAAATGAAAATGGTAGGATTAAGTAATTTAAAATGCTAAAAAAATAATTGAAGAATGATATGAAAACAAAACTATTGATTTGGTCCTTCGGGCTAATAACTGCCTGTTGGGTTGCTGTGGTTGTTAAGGATTCTAATCCGATGATCGAAGAACGAACTGTAAATTCGAATATTATTATCACAGGCGCCGACCAGACTGAAAAATATTTGCCTTATTTAAAAGGAAAACGAATTGGCCTGGTTGCAAATCAGAGTTCCATAATTGGCAAGCAAAGCAGCGTAGACAGTTTATTAAGCCTTGGAATTAAAATTGTAAAAGTGTTTGGACCTGAGCATGGTTTTAGAGGCAATGCCAGTAATGGAGCCGTGGTGGGCGATGAGATAGATGCTAAAACCGGCATTCCAATCGTCTCTTTATATGGCAAAAACGAAAAACCAACAAAAGAACAACTGGCGGATATCGACCTTATGGTTTTTGATATTCAGGATGTGGGTTGCCGCTACTATACTAATATCAATACCCTTGAGCATGTGATGCAAGCCTGTGCAGAAAACAACAAAGAACTACTCATCCTTGACAGACCTAATCCTAATGGATATGTAATAGATGGTCCTGTAATGACTGATGATAAATTTAAATCGGGCATCGGGATACATTATACGCCCATGACCCACGGCATGACCATAGGAGAATTTGCACAATACCTTAACGGCGAAGGATATCTTAAGGAAAAATGTAAGATAAAGATCATTAAGGTGGCCAATTACAAACATGACATGCCCTACATACTGCCTATCAAGCCCTCACCAAACTTGAATACGCAACAGGCCGTGGAGCTTTTCCCAAGCCTCTGCATGTTTGAAGGCACAGCCATTAATGAAGGCCGGGGAACTATGATGCCATTTACCATCCTTGGCGCCCCGGCATTGAAGGGCAAGTATTCATTTTCATACAAACCGGTAAGTATTCAAGGAATGAGTGAGAAGCCAAATCACAGAGATTCCGTTTGTTATGGTCTCGATCTTCGCAACTATGATATCAAGGAGTTACGGAAGAGCCGTCAGATTAATTTATCCTGGGTAATTGAATTATATAATGCTTATCCAGACAAAGCGAATTTCTTCGGCAAGGAAAGAGCTGAAACAGGGGTATCTTCCTTCGACCTGCGTATAGGCACAGATCAATTGAGAAAGCAGATTATAGCAGGAGTGTCTGAAGCTGAAATCAGAAAAAGCTGGGAGCCAGGGTTGCAAAAGTTTAAGGCAATACGGGCGAAGTATCTTTTATATCCAGATTAATTAATTGTTATTTTCACACAAGAAAGATCTAACCTATTAAAAGGTGAGGACTTTCTCCGTTTTACTGACAAAAAGCCTTAGAGAGCTCTAAGGCTTTTTTCTGTCAGGTGTAGTCTTTTTTAATACGCTTGAATGAGAATCTCTGCAGGAATATGAAGTGCTCGGGCTAATTTCCGAATCATTGATAAGCTTAATTTTCTTTTTCCGGATAGAACCTCAGATTTTCTGGAGCGGGTACCTAATAAAACACTCAATTTTTGTTCAGATAGATTCATTTGTTCCATTCGAAACTTGATGGCTTCTTATCGGATTAGGATTAGAAATAATATGATGCACTTGTTCATATTCCTTAAATTCAAAACTTCTAATTCATTAGAAGCAGCAGAGCCTTCTTTAAGATCGGTTTGCATCAACTCATAGGCTCGTGAAAGAGCGTTATGGTATTCTTCTTCTGTTTTAATTGGCTTTACCCTTGCTAATCGTTTTAGCGTTTGACAATAATCTGGCCATTAGCGTTAACGCCTTCAAATTACAACTTTATGTTTTCCAGGATAATCAGAATTATTGATTTCAACACCACAAACTTATTCCACTCTCTCATTTACAGGGTCAGGCTTTTCGCCTAAAAATTCAACCCATGCTTTTTTCATACATGGATAGTTTTTCGCTGCTTCCACCAAATTCATAAATGCCACAATAGTATTGTCAAAGCGCTTTGCCAATACGGTATTTTCAATTTCCCTATTTGTATTGAAGGCCTGATGGGCCATGGCCAGAGAAAACATATCGGGAAAAACTCTCGCACCCAAATGCTCCAATGGAATGCGTAGCGACCACAAGCCCCTGTTACCTCCGGCCATGGAGGGCGAGGCGGACATTAGCAAACCATGGCGTTCATTAAACGGCTGCGGCCGAAAGCGGGAAGCCCAGTCAATTGCATTCTTTATCAGTCCTGGCATGGAGCCGTTGTATTCTGGGGATGCGATCAAGAAAGCATCATTTGCCAAAAGCCTTTTGCGAAATTCTTCTGCCCCTTTTGGAGGTGGAGCGCTCCCTTCCAAATCCTGATTGAAGGAGGGGACATCAAATTCTTTCATTTCGGCATAATCAACTTTGCCCCCATGTTTTTCAATTACGCTTGCTGCAAGCTTTGCCAATTGGGTATTGAATGAATCCTTACGCATTGAAACGGAGAATACCAGAAGGCGCAAAGGCTCGTTATGATTTCTATTTCCTTTCATGATGTTTGATGTGATTAAACATTTCCATAACTATTTGATTGTCCTCCGTCAATGGCTATGGTCTGTCCGTTGATATAGGAAGCATCCTCGCTGAGCAGAAAGGCAACCAGCTTTGCCACTTCTTCCGGTAGTCCCAGCCGTTTGGTCGGATTTGCCTTTGCATATTCCGCTTCGGCTAGTTTCGGATTCTCAGGATTTACTTCTCTGAATGCTTCCGCCACCATGGGTGTAAGAATAGCGCCGGGTGCAATGGCATTGGTCAGGATTCCATCCCTGCCGTATTCCAAGGCGGCATTTTTTGTCATGCCCGAAACGGCATGTTTGCTTGCCACATAAGGAATCTGGTTGAGCACACCGCGAATTCCACCAACAGATGCTACATTGACAATTCGCCCATATTTCTGTTTTTGCATAACGGGAATCACATAACGCATCCCATAATATACACCCATTAGATTGATGTCTATGACCTTTTTGAAAATGTTTACATCATAGTCAGTTATTCCGGCCTGTTTACCTTCAATCCCTGCATTGTTGTATAGTCCATCAATGCGGCCAAAAGCTTTCACTGTTTCATCTACATAATTTTTAACAGCATCTTCTTTAGAAACATCGGCCATTACCGTTATGATTTTTAACGATGGAAATTGTTTGAGAAGTTCAGTTTTTGCATCGTTCAAACTTTTTTCGTTGTAATCAACCAATGTGAGGTTGGCACCTCTGGATGCAAGTTCCTTTGCGGCTGCAAGGCCAAGTCCCATAGCTGCGCCGGTTATAATAATGGTTTTGTTTTCTAAATTATTCATTTGGAGTTGTTTGTGTTTTTAAAAGTGAAGAAACTAATACTGAAGGGGGCTAAGGTAATATCTCCTGCTTTTACAGCTTGCCCATTAATGGGAGGTAATTGCTCATCTGCGGTTAGCTTCAACTCCTCGCCATTAAGCTGCACTGTTTTTGCCTGAAGTTCTTTTGCTGTTAACGTGTATTGTTGCGCCTCTGTGGGGAGATTGATGCCGGCAGTAGTTTTATTGGTATTGATTACTAAGAGGGTGATGCCACCCACGTGTCCTTTTGTATTGTGTGCAAATAAATAGACTCCAGGCTTTCCTTCCCCGGCTTCAAACACTTCGGTACCCATCAGTTTGGCCCATAATAAAGCCGCCCAGTAATTGGGTTTGGGCAAATGTGTATCCTGATCAATAAGACTGTATTCACTTGCGGCGAGTGTATTGTGCATAACAACCTGCACGCCTTTCTTTGCTAAAGAGCCTAACTGATATAAATAGCGGAAACAATCCAGGAATGTTGCGGCAAATGGGTCGCCGCCTGCCGCCGCCTCTGCTGTTTCTGTAATCCATATCGGTTTACCGGGATTGTATTTATCTCTTAGCCCTTTGTAATAATCGGCAACCGTATCGGTTCTGCGCAGCCAGGAATCAGCCAATGCATTTTCTGCTTTTATGGAAAACGGGCCGCTTTGCATCATGCGTATGGAAGCCGCACCATAATAATGGTAAGAGAAAACATCAAATACCGGCTTAGGCTCTGCCAACATCATCGAGTCGGTGGGAAGTATCTTCATGCCACCCATTGCAAATGTTACACCCGGAATGCCTTCGCCAACAGATCCAGGGCCCAGCAGCAACATGTGTGGCGTTTCTTTGCGTGCCCAGGTTTTGAAGCTGGCGATGTCTCTTGCAAAGCTGCTGCCATTATAATCTTTATTCATTTCCCCACCAGCCGTGGGCATGGTGGGCTCGTTAAAAAGTTCCGCGGCGGCAATTTCTCCGCCAAGGCTTTTGCTGTAATTGACAATTTTCTGTGCTTCTCTGGGTGTCCATACACCCTGCTTATCGCGTACGCCATTTGATACGGCAAAGGAAGTAACCAATTTAGAATTTGTAGCTTTTATGAAATCAATGACTCCTTTCCATTCGCTTCTGGTGAGCACATTCACAAAACCGCCAGGGGCCTTTTTTATTTGAGGCTCATTATTATCCTGAAAATAAATGGCATTGGCCCAAGTACCGCTTACACGTACATAAGCAGGCGCCAAGGCCTTAGCTAAATTCAGCAATCTTTTATCTGCCAAGTTAATGGGAATGAGTTTCCTGTACATCTGCTCATTCTTTTGGGAAACGTCATAATTTGCCGAGTTTTTAGAAGAAGGCAAGCTGTCCATCAGATGATAAGGTTTCCAAAACTCGCCACCTACAACTTCTACCATTTCCACATTATAAGATTGATAACGTTCATCTACGTTACCTATATGTTTCATCTTGGCGGGATTAACTTTTATAAAATTGGCATTTGATGTTTTACTGGTTTTGCCACTTTCGTTACATGCAATTAAAAATCCGATACAATATAACCCGATTGGAACAATAAATTTTAAAAATTTCATATAGACTGATTTTTTACTTCGCAGTTTTTTCAACTGATATAAATGGGGCGATAAGGATATCCAGCCTGGCAGAAAACAACTAATTTACTTCAGATATTCCTCTGTTAATGCCACCCAATAAGCGGCGCCAACTGGTAAAATATCCTGATTGAATACGTACTGCGGATTGTGAACCATAAAACTGTCGCCATTGCCGATCATGCAGTAAGTGCCCTGTTTTTTTTGAAGCATAAAAGCAAAGTCTTCGCTGCCCATATAGGCATGCAGGGGATAAACTACCTGATCTTCACCAAAGGTTTTACGAGCCACATCCGCTGCCCATTGGGTGTTTTCGGGTGTATTGATCAATACAGCGCCCGCAACGCCTTCCCTGATTTCGTATTGGCAGTTGAAAGCTTCGGCTTGTCCCTTGGTAATGGAACGAACTTTATCCAAAACCATTTTACGCACTTCAGCATCCATGTTCCGGATACTTAAGCGCAGAATGGCATTTTGCGGTATCGCATTACCGGCATTGCCGGAAAGAAAAGCGCCTACCGAAACCACCGTATTTTTCCAGGGTGATACATTACGGGAGACGATGGTTTGCAAAGCCATTACCAGCGAAGAGCCGCATACAATCGGGTCGATTCCCAGTTCAGGCATGGATCCATGACTTCCCTTGCCGATTAATTCAATTTCCCAATTATCAACGGCAGCCATTAATTCACGTTCCCGGAAATGAAGCTTGCCGGTTTCCAGGCGGGCCATATTGTGCATGCCATAAACCGCATCTATCGGAAATTTTTCAAATAAGCCGTCCTGTATCATTGCCGGACCGCCTTCCATGGTTTCTTCGGCAGGCTGAAAAATGAGACGCACCGTTCCGTTAAAGTTTTTCGTTTGCGAGAGGTATTTTGCAGCACCCAGCAGCATGGTGGTATGGCCGTCATGCCCACAAACATGGGCTTTATTTGGTACTTTACTTTTATAGGGCAGATCATTTATTTCCTGAACAGGGAGTGCGTCAAAATCGGCACGCAAGCCGATAGACTTTTTACCATCGCCCACCTTCAGGGAAGCTACAATGCCAGTTTTACCGATACCTTCGGCTACCTCATATCCAAAGGATTTTACTTTTTCTGCAATAAATTTTGCGGTTTCTGTTTCCTGTAAAGCTAATTCAGGATGTTGGTGGATGTGGTCCATCCACTCTTTCATTTCGTTGTGAAGGGCTTTGGTGCCTTCGAGAATAGCTGTATTCATAACTGTTTTTTGTAATTAACAGTTATGAATGATGTTTGATTGCTTTTTTATTTGTGATGCCTGGCTTAATAAAATAGCGCTACTTTGTAGTCCCTTCACTTTTTGGAACAGTTTTAAGGATGGTAACAATTGCCAAAATCACCATAAAGAGGTTGAAGGCAAGCGCTATCATTGCGGCTTGGCGAATGGCAATGTTATCTTGTCTTCCAACAAAATGGATTACATTATCAAGCACGCTGCCGGGTGTATCGTTTGAGCTCAATCCGGTAAAAATTCCGGCAGATATAGCTACGCCAAAAGCCGAACCCAAGGACGATGCCATCTTGTAAATTCCCGAACCGGCACCTGCTTGTTCAGCGGGCAAATTGGAAAGGGCGGCATCGGTTGAGGGGGTGGCATAAAATGCCAAACCTACACCAAAAAGCGTGTAGGAAATAATAGCCAGAAATTTATAGGTGCCGGCCATGAGATTGGCAGGTAATAATAGTGCAATGGAGATTCCCACTATGATGCAACCCCAGATCATAGGTTTGCGGGCACCGAAACGTTGCAGCAGTTTTTCGCCCATACGGATAAATAGTACAATGGAGATGGCATAACCCAGAGTAAGCAGCCCGGCTGCCTGTGCGGTAAGATTGCCTCCTATTTGCAGCAGCATCAATGATACGATGAGCATGCCGGCAACACCATTGAGCAGGAAGTTAGAAATGGTAGCTCCGGTATAAGTGGAATTTTTAAAGAGTTTGAAATCGATGAATGCTCCTTCTTTTCCATTTTCGATACGAAAAAACGCTACACCAAATATCACTACCAGGGCAATAAAAAGGAGTGATATGGCACTTGTCCAACCAAAATCGCTTCCTTTGCTAACAAATACCTGCAGAGCGATCATCGCAATCATAAAAGTAAAAATACCGATGCCATCAAACGTCTTCTTTTCGCCCTTTTGATCGGCTTTGCTTTCGGGAGTGCCCTGGATCATCAATAATCCAATAATCGATATGACCACTGAAGCAAAGAAGATATATCGCCATCCAACATTTTGTGCCATGAGTCCTCCAAAAAGTGCACAAAAGCCTGCGCCCCCCCAGGATCCCATAGACCAAAGGCTGATGGCTCGTTGGCGGGCGGCCCCGTCCCAATAAGCTTTTACCAAGGCCAAACTTGCAGGCATAATACAGGCGCCAGATAAGCCCTGAAAAATACGTCCCGTAATGAGTACAGAAGAGGCCATGGCTCCGGCCGGCGTTATAGCTACCAGAAGTGAGCCGATAATACTAAAGATAAACCCGATTTTAATGATTTTTACCCTGCCCACCCGGTCGGCAAGGCCGCCCATGACCACGATAAAAATTCCCGAAAATAAAGAAGTAATAGAAACTGCAATGTTCATCATGGAGGTTTCCATTCTAAGGTCATTGGCCATAACCACATTGATATTTAAGGTGGTTTGTGCAAATAGCCAAAAGGCTAAAACACCGAGAATGATCCCATATAGCAATTTGTCATTCCCTTTGTACTGCGCTGTTTGATTCATGGCAGAAGGTTTTTAAGATTCTCTTATAAATTTGGAATATGCTTTATTAGAGATTTGGCACATGATACTGTACAATCTTACCTGGGCTTCTGTTTGAGGAACTATGTAGTATAGCCGCTCTAACAAGTCTAATCTTTTAAAAGTACAATGAAAGGTTATTCGTTGGTTTTCATGCCTTCATAATCTAAAGTTACTCATTTTCATAACCATCAATCAAAAAAATCTTGCTATGAACTTGGTTTGGGTATAGATTAACTCCTCTCAAGTACCATCAAATTTGTAGCTTTGGCCACAAAGCATAATCTCCATGAAAGATTTTAAAAAATACTACATCATATCCGCCAGCCCGGAAGAAGTTTATCTGGCATTGACCAATCCGCTTACCCTGGAATTATGGACCGGATCAGAAGCAGTGATGAGCACCGAGCCGGGTTCTGAATTTTCCCTTTGGGATGATAGTATTTCGGGTAAAAACATTGCTTTTGAGGAGAACAAAAAGATTGTGCAGCAATGGTATTTTGGCGATCAGACGGAAGAATCCATTGTGACCATCACCTTGCACCCGGATAAGCATGGAACTTCTGTAGAATTACGCCATACCAATATTCCCGATGCCGATTTTGATGAGATGGTAGAAGGCTGGAACGAAAGCTATTTTGGCGCTTTGCAGGAATTTTACGCAGAGTAGTTGTTTAGTGGTTTAGGAGTTTAGAGGTTAGGGGTTTGAGAAAGCCACGCTTCTGAGCATTCATTGCAGATTTCCATTCATTATTTTGGCGCATTTCAAATACCATCCAAAATCCAACAATCAGATATTCCAGAGCTATCAGCCAATAGTTTTGCTGATAGGGCAGCGTTTGGTAAGTAATGTAGCTTAAGGGCGCCAAGGCAGTCCATATTAAGGCAAAGCGGTATCTGACAAAAGGGCTTAAAGCTACCAACGCCGCCAAGTACCAGGGGTGTACCACTGGCGAAAATGCCAGGTAGCTTAGCAGCAGCCAAAAACATCCCGTTAGGAAACTAAATTTTTGCTAATAGATGAACAGGAAAGCTGCGAGGCTTAAAGCCAACATAATTTTGCTAACCCAGGCAATCGGATTGTACCCAAGCAGCCACCATCCGGCCGCCCTGAAAATGGAGTAAAAGCCGCCGTTAAATTCAAATTTCCCATAATATAATTTCAGGCTGCTGAAGAAATTCAAGACTTTTTCAGGGCTTGTCCACATCCATGGGTTAAAAATCCAGAAAAGCAGCGGGCATAAAAGGACATACGAAATATTTTTCCAAGGGCTGTTTTTTTTGAATAAAAGCGGTAGGGCTATTAAAGGAATAAGTTTGGCTTGTATGGCCATAGTAAGGGCGCCGGCCGAAGAAAGCCCATTTTGCTTTTCAATAAACCAGGCCGTTAGTAGGATAAAGAAAATCATTAAGGCTTCGAAATGGATATTGCCGGTAAGTTCTATAATCACCAAAGGATTTAGGGTATAGAAAAATATCAATTTGGGGTTTATATTTTTTAAACGGAGAAGTTTTTGAAGGAGATATATGCTGCCGCCTTCAAAAGCAAAAAGAATGGATTTTAGTATGATCACAGATCTCAGAATCTGATCGTCGGCCACATAACTGCAAAGCCTGAAAATCCATTGCAATAATTGAGGGTAAACGCTGAAATAATCCGGGGAGTTTAGATATGGGAATAACTGTTCTAAATAGCTATCCTGATTTTGTGCTAACAATTGCCGGGGAGTATAATCAAAGGGGTTAAAGCCCAATTGCTGAATATGGCCATCCCATAAAAAACGGTAAAAATCATCTGATAAAACCGGCAGAGAAAATATCAGCATAAAGCGGAAAATTAATCCGGCTATAATTCCAAGTTTAAGATTTAGGCTGTATCTGTAGCGTAATAGGAAGAAATAAATTAGAAACAGTCCGCTGTAAACAGAAATCAGGAAGCTAAAATGACTGCGCTCCATAAAATAGCCGCTTAAGGTATAGCCACCTAAGGAGAGGAACAAGAGTAGATAAATAAGCCTTTTAGGCATCCTTTATTTGGTTTAGTTTTGTAGATTATGCAAAAACGCACATTTATCGATCAGTTGAACCGGCAGGTTTCCGTATGCTGGCCGCCGCGGCGGATCATTTCTCTGGTTCCTTCTCAAACCGAACTGCTGTTTGAGCTTGGCCTGGACGAAGAAGTTATTGGAGTTACTAAATTTTGCATTCATCCGCAGGAAAAATTTAAAACCAAGACCAAGATTGGGGGAACCAAAAAGCTGGATATGGATCTGATCCGTCGGCTTCAACCCGATTTGATTATTGGGAATAAAGAAGAAAATGAGCAACAGCAGATCGAGCAGTTGATGCAGGAGTTTCCGGTTTGGATGAGTGATATTCATCATTTGACAGATGCTTTGAAAATGATTGACCAGCTTGGCGTTCTGGTAGGAAAAGAACAAACTGCGCTTGATTTGGTTAATCAAATTGAGAAAGGTTTTGTGGATCTGTCAGCCATACAAAATTTTGAGAAACCTTTGCGGGTAGTCTATCTAATCTGGAAAAATCCTTACATGGTGGCCGCAAAAAATACGTTCATTGATGATGTGATCCAAAAGGCCGGATGGAAGAATGCTTTTGATTCGAAACGATATCCGGAATTAAGTGCAGCCGATATTCAAGCCTCAGAGCCGGATTTGATCCTGCTTTCGTCAGAACCTTATCCTTTTAAAGAAAAACATATCGAGGAATTTGAAAGTATCTGTCCTAAAGCAAAGGTTATGGTTGTTGATGGTGAAATGTTTTCCTGGTATGGTAGCCGCTTGCTTTTTACGCCAGGATATCTGAAAACTTTAACAAGGACGAAGTAATTTAAATCATGCCTTTTATGCCACAAGATGAACATAATATAAACCCTGTCGAAATCTTTTCGGGAACTAGCTGGGAGGCGGGTATGGTAAAAAGCCTGTTGGAAAATTCCGGTATTGAAGCCTTTGTGATTAATGATACCGCGGGTTCTATCTGGCCACTGCAAACGGTAACAGACGATTTGGCCGTAAAAGTCATGGTGGCTGAAAAAGATTTTGTGGAGGCCCAAAAAATTGTGGAGGGCTATGAGAAAAATATGCCCGATACCGCACCTTAGTCCGTTCTAATTGCCCTTTGAGGCTAATTCCCGGCAATTTCTTTCAGTCTCGAAAAAAAAGATGGATTAAAATGCAGGAAACATTTTGTATTCAGATTGGAAAATCTTAGTTTTGCCGACCAAAATAAATCCTAATTAAGGCGGATGTGGCGTAATTGGTAGCCGCACCAGACTTAGGATCTGGCGCTGAGAGGCGTGTGGGTTCGAGTCCCTCCATCCGCACCATGAATGAATTCCCCGGCTACACACCGGGGAATTTTTGTATAACGCAAACGATATAAAAAACTCATAAAAGATGAACATCACACAGGACAAAATTGACAACCTGAATTCGGTGGTAACAGTTAAAATTAACCCTGACGATTACAAAGCACGCGTAGAAAAAGCGATCAAAGACCAGGCGAAAAAGGCTAAGTTGCCCGGATTCCGTCCGGGGATGGTGCCTGCTGCACACATCAAAAAAATGTATGGCAAAAGCATCCTGGTTGATGAAATCAACAATTTATTGACCGATACTTTAACCAACTATATCCAGGAAAATAAGCTGGAAGTTTTAGGCCAGCCTTTGCCTAAAATGGACGATAGCAAAGAGTTTAACTGGGATTATAATGATGAATTTGAGTTTAGCTATGAATTAGGTCTTGCACCTGAATTTGAGGTTGATTTTTCATCTAAAGATGTTTTCAGCAAATATGTGATTAAAGTAGATGAAGAAACTTTAGCCTCACGTATCACCAACCTGCGCAAAAGCTATGGTAAAATGACTAATCCGGAAGTGTCAGAAGATAAAGATGTGCTGTTTGCTGAATTGAAGCAATTAGCCGCCGATGGTTCTGTACTGGAGGGTGGAATTAGCAATAATGGTTCTGTGCGTTTAGATCTGATGGAAGATGAGAAAATTAAAAAATCATTAATCGGTTTAAAGAAAGATGATCAGGTAGCATCATTCGACATCCAGAAAGCATATAATAACAATGCTACCCTGGTATCCAGAATTCTGAATATTTCTGAAGAAGATGCTCAGGACTTGAAATCCAACTTCAGCTTAACCGTTAAAAACATCAACCGTTTGGAAGAAGGCGAGTTAAACCAGGAGTTTTATGATAAACTTTTTGGCGCTGATGTGGTAAAAACAGAAGAAGAGTTCAAAGCTAAAGTTACTGAAGAGCTGGAATCTATGATGGCTCAGAATGCAGAGCAGAAACTTCAGAACGATTTGTTTGAGTACAGCCTGGAGAAAATCAATTTGACCCTGCCAGATGAGTTCTTGAAGCGCTGGTTAAAAGCTACCAACGAAAAAATGACCGATGAAGAGTTGGAGCAAGGATATGCTGATTTTGCCCGTAATCTGAAGTGGACTTTGATTGAGAACAAAATCATTACCAATAACAAAATCGAGATTAAATACGAAGATGTATTTCAAACTGCTAAAGCACGTTTAGAGGCACAATTCCGTATGTATAGCCCACAGCCAGTGTCTGAAGAACAATTAGGACAGTACACTGTTCAGTTTTTGCAGGATAAAGAAAATGCGAACCGCATTTTTGAAGAAGTAAAAGCCCTAAAGGTGTTCGGCTACTTGAAAAGCGTAGTTACCCTGGATGAAAAGGAAATAGCTTACAACAAATTCAACGAATTAGCGTAATTATTTAGCTTTAAGCAAGGGCGGGGGATATTTATCCAACTAAAGTAATCTTACATAGACTTGGTTTTATTTCCTGAAAGAATTTATAAATTGGCACTGTAAACGTTCTGATTGATTAGAAACATAAACCGCCCTGCGCTTTGCGACAGGCTTTAAGCAAGAAAATGAATATAGATAAAAACGAATTCCGTAAATATGCTGTGAAGCATCACCGTATTGGCAGCCAGCATGTAGATAGTTTTATTGGCCGCGTACAAACAAATTTCCCTACCTCCATGACGCCTTATATTATTGAAGAGCGTCAGTTGAACGTAGCACAAATGGATGTGTTTTCGCGTTTGATGATGGATCGTATTATCTTTTTGGGTGATGTAGTTCAGGAAGGAATAGCCAATATTATCCAGGCGCAATTGCTTTTTCTGCAATCAGCCGATAATAAACGTGATATTCAGATTTATATCAATTCGCCGGGAGGTTCCGTATATGCAGGTTTAGGTATTTATGATACCATGCAATATATCAGCCCAAGTGTGGCCACCATTTGTACCGGTATGGCCGCTTCCATGGCCGCCGTGTTATTATGTGCCGGCGAGAAAGGTAAACGGGCCGCTTTACCACATTCCCGGGTAATGATTCATCAGCCTTCGGGTGGTGCGCAAGGGGTGGCTTCAGATTTGGAGATCAACCTGCGGGAAATGTTAAAGATTAAAAAAGAACTGTACGATATTATTTCTAAACATTCAGGCCAGTCTTATGAATGGGTAGAAAAAGCATCAGACCGTGATTACTGGATGATTTCCAGCGAAGCCAAAGAGTTTGGTATGATTGATGAAGTACTGGCTGGTACCGGAGATAAAAAATAATGAGTAAAACGAATAATAAAGATATTAAATGCTCCTTTTGCGGATCAAGTAAGCAGGACACACTGATGCTGATTGCAGGTTTGGATGCACATATTTGTGATAAATGTGTAGCCCAGGCTAATCAGATTCTGGCCGAAGAGCTGAGCGTACGCAAAGGTAAATCTACTCAATCTGCACTGACCCTGATGAAACCGGTGGAAATTAAAAACCACCTGGATCAATACGTTATTGGACAGGATCAGGCCAAAAAAATATTGTCGGTTGCTGTTTACAATCACTATAAACGTCTAAATCAAAGAATCGAGAAAGACGAGATAGAGATAGAGAAATCAAACATCATTATGGTGGGCGAAACCGGTACAGGTAAAACTTTGCTGGCTAAAACCATTGCCAAAATTTTAAACGTTCCCTTTTGTATTTGTGACGCTACGGTTTTAACCGAGGCCGGATACGTAGGCGAAGACGTGGAAAGTATTCTGACCCGTTTATTGCAAGCCGCTGATTACGATGTGGCAGCTGCCGAACGCGGAATAGTATATATTGATGAGGTAGATAAAATTGCACGCAAAAGCGATAATCCATCCATTACCCGCGATGTTTCTGGCGAAGGCGTTCAGCAGGCATTACTCAAAATTTTAGAAGGTACCATAGTGAACGTACCACCACAGGGTGGCCGCAAACATCCCGATCAGAAAATGATTGCCGTAAATACCAGTAATATTCTTTTTATTGCCGGTGGCGCTTTTGATGGTATTCAGAAGAAAATTGCGAACCGCTTGAGAACCCATACGGTAGGATATAAGGTTTTGCAGGATAATGGCGAAATCGACATGGAGAACTTGTATAAGTACATCACTCCGCAGGATTTAAAAGCTTTTGGATTAATTCCTGAACTGATTGGACGTTTACCGGTTATTACTCATTTGAATCCTTTAGATCGTGATACCTTGTTGAATATTCTAACAGAGCCTAAAAACTCGTTAATTAAGCAGTACAAAAAACTGTTTGAATATGAGAATGTAAAACTGGAGTTCGAACCTGAAGTATTAGAGTTTATTGTAGATAAAGCCATGGAATTTATGCTTGGCGCCCGCGGGTTACGTTCTATCTGCGAAGCCATCATGATTGATGCCATGTACGAAACTCCTTCAGAGAAAGTAGGGAAAGAGCTATATATAACGCTCGAATATGCCATGAAGAAGTTTGAGAAATCTGATCTCAAGAAATTAAAAGTAGCCTAAAAATAAAACCCCGGAAATTCCGGGGTTTTTTGTATAATACCGGCTTTGTCAGGCTATTAGCTTTTTGCTAAATTTAATTGGAATAAATTCCGATGTCGGCAATCCAACTAGAAAAAGATACATTATGATAAATGAAGAAAAAGAAGGTCTGCAGGGTCTGGCTGTTAATCAGGCTGCAAAAATTAACGAGGTTAGTTCTCCTGTAAAAAAGGGATTGAAAAATAAAGAAGATATTGTTCACAACTGGTTGCCACGCTATACCGGCCGTCCTTTAGATCAGTTTACCGACTTTATCCTCTTGACCAATTTCTCAGGATACCTAAAGCTTTTTTCTAAATGGCATGATAATGCTCCCATTGTGGGTTTAGATAAACCCATGCAAAGCGTTTCTGCCGGAGGAATTACCATTATCAACTTCGGAATGGGAAGCCCCATGGCCGCCACCATGATGGATTTGCTGACCGCTATTTCGCCTAAAGCCGTGCTTTTTTTGGGTAAATGTGGTGGATTAAAGAAGAAAAATAATATCGGCGATCTGATTTTGCCTATTGCTGCCATTCGGGGCGAGGGTACCTCCAATGACTATTTGCCAGCGGAAGTTCCGGCACTACCGGCTTTCGCCCTACAGAAAGCCATTTCTACTACCATCCGTGATTTCTCTCGCGATTATTGGACCGGAACGGTTTATACCACCAACCGCCGTGTTTGGGAGCACGACAAAGGTTTTAAGAAATACTTGAAAAGCTTACGGGCTATGGCTGTAGATATGGAAACCGCCACCATCTTTACTACCGGATTTGCCAATAAAATACCAACCGGAGCTTTATTGTTGGTTTCAGATCAGCCTATGATCCCGGAAGGTGTTAAAACTGCCGAAAGCGACTCTAAGGTGACTGAAAAGTATGTAGAAACTCATTTAAAAGTAGGTATTGAATCGCTTAAGCAGTTAATTAACAATGGTTTAACGGTGAAACACTTGAAGTTTTAAAATAAGATTTGACATTCTCAGTATCTTAATTCTTTAAATTAAAACTAATTTCGCATCAGATTTAGAATCTCCTTGAACAAGTAAAATAGATATATGTGGTATAATAATATATTGGAAACCATTGGAAATACGCCCCTGGTTAAATTAAACAACGTTACCAAAGATGTTAAAGCTACGGTTTTGGCCAAAATAGAATCTACCAATCCGGGCAATTCTGCCAAGGACCGCATGGCCTTAAAAATGATTGAGGACGCTGAACGTGCAGGAAAGTTAAAACCAGGCGGAACCATTATTGAAGGAACCTCCGGAAATACCGGAATGGGTTTGGCAATGGTGGCGGTAATAAAGGGCTATAAATGTATTTTTACCACTACCGATAAACAATCTAAAGAAAAAGTAGATGCTTTACGTGCTTTTGGCGCTGAAGTAATTGTTTGCCCAACCAATGTGGATCCTGAAGACCCACGCTCTTATTATTCTGTATCTTCCCGTTTAGAGAAGGAAGTTCCCAATTCATGGAAAGCCAACCAGTACGATAATCTATCCAACTCGCAGGCCCATTATGAACAAACCGGCCCTGAAATATGGAAGCAAACGGAAGGTAAAATTACCCATCTGGTGGTAGGGGTAGGCACCGGTGGAACCATTTCCGGCATCGGAAAATACCTAAAAGAACAAAATCCCAATATCAAAGTATGGGGTATTGATACCTATGGTTCAGTATTCAAAAAATATAAAGAAACCGGCATCTTTGATAAAAATGAAATCTACCCCTACATTACGGAGGGCATTGGCGAGGATTTCTTACCTGAAAATGTAGATTTCGATGTAATTGACCGCTTTGAAAAAGTTACCGATAAAGATGCCGCCCTGATGACCCGCGAAATTGCTCGTAAAGAAGGAATTTTTGCCGGAAATTCAGCCGGATCGGCTATAGCTGGTTTATTGCAGTTAAAAGAGGAGCTGAAAGAAGACGATGTAGTGGTTGTTGTTTTTCACGATCATGGATCACGTTATATGGGTAAAATGTACAATGAAGATTGGTTGCGTGAGCGAGGCTTTTTAAACGATGAAAAATTGACCGCTAAATCTATTTTAGCCAAACGTGAAAGCCAGGAAATTGTAACCATCGACTGTGAAAAAACAGTTTTGGAAGCTATTAATACCATCAAGACCTTAAATATCTCCCAGATTCCGGTAACTCAGCAAGGAATGATTATTGGCAAGTTGACTGAAAGCGATATTTTAAATGCTGTACTGGAAAATCCTTCTTTAAGATCCAGCAGCGTGAAAGAAATCATGACCTCCACTTTCCCTTTCATTGATCTGAATACCTCTATTGATAAGATTTCGGCCATGATTAATAAAGAAAATACGGCTGTATTAGTTGAAGATGAGAAGGGCGAAATCGAAATTATCACTCAATACGATATCATTAACGCTATTTCCGCTTAAAAAGCTGTTTTTAAGAATATGCTACCGCGATGAAATTAAAACTTCATCGCGGTTTTTTTATTTAGAGGCACCAATTGCACCAATTTTACGAATTGCACGAAACCGCAGCTAACGATAGACGCATAGCTACGACGTAAGACGACCAACGAAAGACGAATATCGTCTTCGAGGGCGTTCCCCTTCAGGTCGGGCTTTCCGCTTCAATCCCTAACGCAGAAGGCCCCCAACCCCCAAAGGGGGCTTTGCTTCGTCTGGATTATGATTATTTAAAGATGATAAGATTAATAGTCTGAACTGTGATTTTCATTGATTGATGTGATGGATTTGATTCATACTTATCCAAAATCATGTTAATCATATTAATCACAAAAATCCAGGTTCAGACATCAGACTGCACCAGGGCATAATATAAAATCAGCCCAAAACTTCCCATCAGAATGAAATGATAGGGCAAAAAGCTAAAATCTCTGAAATAAATTCCGGCCGCCACGGCAAAAAGGAAATAGAAAAAAAGGATAATTTCCGGAAGCTCCTGCAAAAAGCTTTTTTTAATGTAGTAAGACGATGAAAGAACAGTTTCTTCACCTTGTTGAGATTTAAATTTTGGAGTGCGGATAAACGGAGTTTTTTTGCCAATTATGCCTTGAAATATGGCCGTAGAATTATGATAAGACATGCCCAGCGATACCAGGATAGCCATGGGAAAAACCTGTAATAATTGAGCCAGTGCAGCGTTGATTTTCTTCTTTTCATACCAGATAGTTGTAAAACAATACACTAAATTGATGAGGAAGACCGGAAAAAAAAAGACATATAGTTTGAAAAAAAACTGAAATTGGGGTGTTAGATTTTTAATAAACATGGTCGGCACGCTCAAAATACTACTCAGCAAAATAAAAAGGTAGATATAATTGCTGAGGAGATGGAAAGATCCAAACACCTTTACCGGAAACGTCAATTTACGTTGCCAAAGCTGGCCGATGATTTTTTTAGACGTTTCAATACCGCCCTTTATCCAGCGGAATTGCTGTGTACGTATGGTATTGAGCAAAAAGGGGAGTTCGGCAGGAGTAATAACCTCGGGGCAATAACAGAGTTTCCATCCCCGCAGTTGAGCCCGGTAACTCAGATCCAGATCTTCTGTCAGCGTATCATCATGCCAGCCGCCGGCATCTACAATACAGCTTTTGCGCCAAATGCCCGCTGTTCCGTTAAAATTTATAAATAAACCGGCTTGATGGCGGGCCTGTTGATCAATCATGAAATGTCCGTTCAGCGCCAATTCTTGTACCCGGGTAAGCCATGATTGTTTAGCATTTAAATGACCCCAGCGGGTTTGTACCAGACCAATATTGGCTTGGGTAAAATAGGGAAGTACTCTGATCAGAAAATCAGGGCCGGGAATGAAATCGGCATCAAAAATGGCTATAAATTCTCCATTTGCTTTTAACAACCCATTCTGTAAAGCACCAGCCTTATAACCTAGGCGCTTGCTGCGGCCGATATGGCTGATGTTTAAACCCTGTTTTTTCAGGATTTTTATCTTCTTGAGGCAAAGTAGCCGGGTATCATCGGTAGAATCATCCAGCACCTGAATCTGTAATTTATTTCGGGGATAATCGATTAAAGCAATTGCATCCAGCAGACGTTCTATTACATGACGTTCATTATACAGTGGCAACTGGATGGTTACCGGCGGAAAAATCCTGGTAGGTAGCACATCAGTTTTCTTCTTTTTATTACTGAAAAATAGAATCAACAGGGCTAATTGCCCAAAACTGAACAGGATGACAAAAAATACTGAAACTGAATACAATATGAGGATGCTAATTTGCCACATGTTAAGAGTTAATTAGATTATAGGTTTTTGAAAATAGTTGACAGTATTTTATAACCCGCTCCAACTGTTCCTTTTAAGGTGCCCGATATTTTGCTAACACCTACTCGTTTACGATAATTTACAGGCACTTCTACGCATTTTAACTTTAGTTTGGCCGCCTTTACCTGCATTTCTGCCGTCCAGCCAAAGGTTTTGTCCTGCATGTTCATTTCCATTAAGGCCTGCCAGCGTATGGCTCTAAATGGACCTAGATCGGTGAATTTTATCCCGTATAAAAAATAGATCAATTTGGTAGCCAGCCAGTTGCCTAGTATTTGCTGCGGTAATAACGCGTTCCTCTGTGGTTGACTTCGAGAGCCAATTACCAAATCATGGTTTTCCTGAATAATGGGCTGCATCAGAGCATTCATCTTCTGGGGAAAATCAGAATAATCCCCATCCAGAAATACGATGATGTCTGGTGCTTGTGTTTTGTTTTTTAAGTAGTCGATCCCTTTTAAACAGGCGTTGCCATATCCTCTCCGGGGTTCTGTTAAAACGGTAGCGCCTTCATTTTCTGCAAGCATGGCAGTATCATCTGTTGAACCATTATTGATGACAATAATCTCCCTGATGAGTTGTTTGGGAATATCGCGGATTACTTTTCCAATGGAAGCGCTTTCGTTAAAAGCCGGAATAATGACGTACGTTTGAATCTCAGTCATAATTTTTTTGAAGGTTTAATGAAAATCTTCGTTTCGTTTATAAGATTCAAACTTTCCTTTTTCGCTAAGGTTTTCCAGCTTTAAAACTCCTCGCGGACAAACGGAGGCACAAACCCCGCAACCTACGCAGGAAGCCCGGATAATATTTTCACCTTTTTGGGCATAGGCTCTTACATCTATTCCCATTTCGCAGTAAGTAGAGCAATTGCCGCAAGAAATACATTGGGCGCCATTGGTTGTAATGCGGAACTTGGATTTAAATTTTTGGAAAATCCCCAATATTGCGGCCATGGGGCAGCCAAAACGACACCATACCCGGCCACCCATTAATGGATAGAAACCGGTGCCGATAACTCCTGAAAAAATGGCGCCGATGAAAAAACCATATGCTTGCGCAAAAATGCCCGAAAAGCCACCCAAAATAGCTCCGCTTTTCCAGGAATTAAGCCAAAGTAAGGCGGTAGTGATAATGACAAACGTCAGAACCGAATAAATGATCAGGTGCTCAATTTTCCAGGCTTTAGCGGTTTTGTTGGACAAATGTCTAAAAGGATCTCCCAGAGTTTCCGCTAAACCGCCACAGCCACATACCCAGGAACAATACCATCGTTTGCCAAACCGGTAACTGAGAATAGGCGTGGCAATAAAAGTCATCATGGCGCCCCAAAATACCATGAAAATTCCTAGGTTGCCTGAGTTAGCCAGGTTTTTAATATCCGAAGGGAATAAATAAGAATATTTAAGTGGCCAGAAATACGAAAAATAAAATTCAGGTTGGTTTAGTTTTATAAGAAAAGCTGGAATCAGGAAGGCAAAACCCAATTGAAAAAACATCACTGATAAGGTGCGGATAATGTGATATCGGCTATGCCTGTATTTTCCAATAAAGCGGATGCCCATAACCAGTACGGCCAAGGTGTAAAAGGCGCCATATAAAAACCACTGGTCGGCAGGACGGTTCCTGATCATTTGACTCAGTGGATTCATGATGTGAATTAAGCCTTCCAGAAGCCAGGGAAACCAATATAAAATGATGTAAAAGCTGGTTGCTAATATTGCAATGCCCCAGGCAATAACTCCACGGTTGATGACCGGATTATGCATGATACCATTGTTTTTGATCCCCGGCAGGGAAAAATAATAAGGCAGGGAATAGATAATTCCTCCACCAGCGGCCAGACCGAAAACCAGGGCGAAGAATAAGGTGGGATGCTGTTTTACGACTCCAAATACGGCTATAAAGGCGGATAAAAGAGCCAATGCCACCAGGGAAATTCCCAGTTTTTGAACCGGCGAACCTGCCGATGGTCGGGCAATAGACAAAGAAATATCCTCTTTCATAACATCGGCTTTGTGGCCAGGTTTAATTCGGTGTATTCGGCAAAAGATTGTTGAATTTGCCGGTAGTAAGGCTTGGAAAACTCTGGATCAAACCAGCCTTGTTGCAGGTTTCGGAGAGCATATTCTACTGTTTTCTGCCCACCAATCCAGTCTTCGGCAATTGCTTGCCTGAACCTGATCCCTAAAAAATTAAAGCCGCTGAGGGCATGTCCGTTTTTATGGAAATTAACCCGGAAAGCCATGCGTCCATTGGGATGTTCCCAGTAAAAACTACTTTCATGGCTTTGGGGATTGGCTTGCATCAAACCATAAGTTTGGTATTCGATATCCAGAAATTTGGCCGAATTAAACCAGATACCCCGATCATAGACTTTGCGATTGCCACAGATGGTTTTTGCTAAAGCTTCTGCCTGCATTTTACCCGTGTACCAGAGCTGTTCTACAGCCGGATGGTCTGGTTTAGGATTCCGGAATTGGGCACAATCGCCGGCGGCGTAAACATCAGCGATGTTGGTTTCTAAATATTCGTTCACCAAAACTCCATGATCCGTTTGGATATTGCTATCTTTTAGAAAATGGATATTGGGCGATACTCCCGCCGTTAAACCCACAAACTGACAAGGTATTTCTTGGCCGTGGTGGGTGATGACGCTTTTTACCCGGCCTTCCGCATCAGACAAAATTTCTTTTAATTCAGTGTTTGTTAAAAGGTGGATAGGATGCCGCCGGATATGCCGACTAACTAATTCGGCTTCCTGTAGAGGGAGAATGTTGGACCAATAAGCCTTTTCACGGACTAAAAAAGTAACCCCAATACTCCGGCTGAGCAACATTTCGACCATTTCTATGCCGATGAGACCACCGCCAACAATAACCGCATGTTGAATATTTCGGGTACACAATTCCATAGTTATAAGATCTTGTAGGCTGTACAAACCCTGAACACCTTGGAGATCTTGTCCGGGCCAGCCGAATTTATTGGGTACAGAGCCCGAAGCAATAATCAGTTTATCATAGGCTATAAGCCTTCCATTATCCAGAGAGAGGGTTTTAAGTTGAGGGTTTACTTTTTGGACATAAGCTCTGACTAAAGTTAGCCGGTTTTTGCTCCAGAACCAGTTTTCATAGGGTTTGATATGCTCATATTTCATATGCCCCATGTAGATATACATCAGCGCTGTACGCGAAAAAAAATGTTCGCTTTCTGCCGAAATTACCGAGATCTCTACCCTGGGATCTTGTCGGCGGATTTCCAGGGCGCAGGTGATTCCGGTAATTCCATTGCCGATAATGACGATATGCATGCAAAATGGATTTAGCATATAACATTTCGGCGGCCTTTAGGTGTTGGTTAATGGCTATTTAGCTATCATTCTTCGGGATGACAGGAAACTGTGAAAAACGATGAACACTACAAAAAAAGGAGGCTGTCTTTTCGATAGCCTCCTTTTCAAAAATCTTAAATCTTTTTTAATGTCCTGGCAAAGTGGCCGTTACCCGGCGAATATCGGCTCCTAACGCTCTCAGGCGGATATCAATATCCTGGTAGCCACGTTCTATTTGTTCGATATTGTGGATTATAGAGGTGCCTTGGGCAGATAAGGCGGCAATGAGCAAAGAAACTCCGGCCCGGATATCTGGAGAGGTCATTTCAATGCCGCGTAATTTCACTTTTTTGTCCAAGCCAATAACAGTGGCTCGGTGCGGGTCGCAAAGGATGATTTGGGCGCCCATATCAATCAGTTTATCCACAAAGAATAAACGGCTTTCAAACATTTTTTGATGGATAAGCACATTTCCTTTGGCTTGAGTAGCTACAACCAGCATAATGCTCAGCAAATCGGGAGTAAAGCCCGGCCATGGCGCATCAGCTAAGGTGAGGATGGAACCATCTATGAACGTGTCAATTTCGTAATGTTTTTGCGAAGGGATGTAAATATCATCGCCTCTTAGTTCAAACTGAATACCCAAACGTTTAAAAACATGAGGGATCATGCCCAGTTCCTGGAATTTAACATCTTTAATGGTTATTTCAGATTCGGTCATGGCAGCCAGACCAATAAAAGAACCAATTTCAATCATGTCAGGCAATAAACGGTGTTCGGTTCCGCCCAATTGGTCAACGCCTTCTATGGTGAGCAGGTTAGAGCCAATGCCCGAAATTTTTGCTCCCATGCGGTTCAGCATTTTGCAAAGCTGCTGCAAATAAGGTTCGCAGGCGGCGTTGTAAACAGTGGTGGTACCCTTGGCTAATACCGCGGCCATTACCACGTTTGCGGTACCGGTTACGGAGGCTTCATCCAGTAAAATATAGGCGCCTTTTAAATTACTGGCATCTACATGGAAAAAGTTACTTTTTTTATCGTAATCAAAGCGAGCACCTAATTTTTCAAAACCCAGGAAGTGGGTATCTAATCGGCGGCGGCCAATTTTATCACCTCCAGGTTTAGGGATAGCCGCTTTTCCGAAACGGGCCAACAAGGGGCCAACAATCATAATGGAACCGCGTAAACTTCCCCCTTTTGATTTAAAAGCGTCCGATTTGAAAAAGTCCAGATCAATATCAGAAGCCTCAAAAGTGTAGGTGTCTTTTGAAAGACGTTCTACTTTTACACCTAAATCGCCTATTAATTCAATTAGTTTGTTAACATCCTGGATATCTGGAATATTGCTGATGGTTACTTTTTCGGGAGTAAGTAATACAGCGGAAATAATCTGTAAAGCCTCATTTTTTGCGCCTTGCGGGATGATTTCGCCTTTTAAGGGCTTACCACCAACAATTTCAAATGCATTCATAATTATGGATCGGTAAATTATATAGTTCTAAATTTTTTCTTTCCGCTTCAGAAGCCGTGCCAGAAAGATTTTACGTTGGCAAAGATAAGAGAATGTTCAGCTCTCTTTATATGTTTTCGGCTGTATCGGGGAAAACACTTTTTCGCATCAGAAAATCCGTTTGCAAGTCTCCGCCTAAATCAAATAAGTGGCTTCCAAATGTTTCAAAGCCCCAGTGTTTGTAGATTTCTATGGCTTTAGGGTTTTTCTCCCACACGCCTAACCAAATGGTGTCAAATCCATTTTTCAGGGCTATATCAAGTGCTTTTTTATATAAGTGCAGACCTATGCTTAGGCCCTGGAATTTTTGCAACACATAGATCCGTTCTAATTGCAGGCATTTTTTGCCTTGCAGTTCGGGTAGCTGCTCATTTTCATCCATTACAAGCTTACAAAAACCTGCCGCTTGCGTATGGTATTCGGCAATAAAAAACTGATTGCGCTCTTCTTCAAACTCAGAGGCTATTGCCTGGGGCGAAAGTTTTTCGTCCAGGAATTTTTGAAAATACTCCGGCTTATTAAGATGAGCAAATGATTCAGTAAAAGTGATTCGACTCAGTTGGCTGAGCAGAGAAATATCTGATATATCGGCTTTTCGTATGTGAATCAAATTGGAAATTTTAGTACCGTTTGCCACCTGAGGCATTACGTTGGCGATTATTGCTAGTATTGCGGTTTTTCTTATTCTGGATGTTGCGCTGGCGGTTAGACGGGGAGGGTGTGCGAAATTCTACGCGGTTAAGATTTACATTTTCCTCCAAAATCAGTTCCCCGTTAGACATTTCTTTTAGGTCTTTGATAATAGTTTCGTCTGTAACGTTGTCTTTATTCCAGGTTACATAAGCTATTTTCATAAAGTTGGCGATGTTTTGGACCATGCGCTTCTTATGCTCCGGATCTTCAATAGCCCTGGCTTTGCTAATCATTAACTCAACCGTTTTTCCGTAATGCTTATATTTGATTCTGTGTTGTGGATATGCTAAAGGCGCTGGTTTAAACCGGATGGCGTCTTCTGAGGGTTTGGGATAGGGTGAATCTACGTCGATTTTAAAATTGGAGATGATTTGCAAATGATCCCATAATTTATGCTTAAAATCGGCTACATCCCGCAAATGAGGATTTAAAAAACCCATCAGGTCTATCACAACCTGTGCATATCTATTGCGCTCTTCCTGGGTTGGAAGCCCTACAATATATTTAACCATGTTTTGCACATTTCGACCGTATTCGGCCAAAATCAGTTTGTTTCGGGTGGTATTATAATCGAATGTCATCCTTTTGTTTTGTGTTTCCGGCAGGAATTTTAGCTGCGTTTTAGAAAAAACGTTCCTGGTTGAGAATATTTAATATGATTCTTCTGGTGTTTCAATTTTATTAAAAGGGAGAATATCCACAGGAAAAACCGGATTTCCCAGCGGTGAAAATAGGTTTAAAACTATCTGGGATTTTTTTAGCTAAATTTTTTGCCGCTTCCGGATGTAAATATAATTCAAATTCTGAAAAGATTGAAAAAAAATGTTGAGGTGTTAGAGGTTTAGGGTTTAATCATTTGGGCGCTTATCCTCCACTAAACTCTAAACCAACTAAACCCTAAACCAAATGTTTTATCCTACTATCCTCAATTTGGCAAATTTAAGCAGTAACTGCTTTTGGCCCAGTTCTTTAAAAAAGATGGTGGCTTTGATATCTGGTTTAGTACCTTCCAGGTTAATCACTTTTCCATAGCCAAATCGCTCGTGCTCTACTTCCATACCCGTTTGCAGTTTAGAAGTATCGCTGGGAGCAAATCCCTCGCTAGGGACGTGTGCCTTAGGTAGGATAGAGGTGGTTTTGGGCGCTGATGCCGGTTTGGGTTTAGAAAAAGTATCTTTTTCTTTCTGTTGCCAGGGACTGCGCTGTTCATCAAAAAGGGAATTTCCACTCGATTTTTTCTGAGGCTGAAATTCCAGTTCCAGATATTTGGGGTCTATCTCGTCAATAAAACGGCTGGGCTCGCAATTGGTTAAAGTGCCCCAGCGATAACGGGAAGTGGCATAGCATAGAGTCAGTTTTTTTCCTGCCCGGGTAGTAGCTACATAAAATAATCGGCGTTCTTCCTCCAAATCACTGCGTGAATTTAGCGACATCTGCGATGGAAACAGGTTTTCTTCCAGCCCAACCACAAATACGTTATCAAACTCCAATCCCTTGGCCGAATGGATGGTCATTAAAGATACGGTATCTGCGTCCGGATTTTTATCATTATCATCATTGGTTAGCAGGGCCACATCCTGCATAAAAATATCCAGGCCACGGTCTTCAATGTCTTCCCGCTCGGCAAACTCTTTAATACCGTTTAAGAGTTCCTGGATGTTTTCATAGCGGCTTAAACCTTCTACCGATTTATCGGCATATAATTCTTTTAAAAGGGTAGAGTGCTGGGCAATGTGCAGGGCCGTATCATAAGCCGTGTGCGATTTAGCCATTACCTGGAAACTCTGGATCATGGTTGCAAAATTGGCCACAGCCGTAGCGCTGCGGGCATCCAGGTATTGATGAGCATGGCAGATAACTTCCCAGGTGGTTATCTGGTGATGATCGGCGGCAATTAAAATCTTTTCCAGGCTGGTGTCGCCAATGCCACGTCTTGGGTAATTGATAATCCGTTTAATGGCTTCTTCATCGTTGGGATTAAAAGTTAAGCGGAAATAGGCAATTAGATCCTTAATCTCTTTGCGCTGATAGAAAGATAAACCACCGTAGATCTTATAAGGTACATTTAGCTTGCGTAAGGCCTCTTCCATAGCCCTTGATTGCGCATTGGTACGGTAAAGAATGGCAAAATCATGATAAACTGAACCCGTTAATGCTCTTTGCTGTATAATGGCCTCGGCTACTACTTTGCCTTCTTCGTTATCACTAAATGCACGGATGACTTTAATTTTATCGCCAGCTTCATTCTCAGAGAAAACGTTTTTCTTAAGCTGATTTTTATTATTGGCAATAATGCTGTTAGCTACACTCACAATATTTTGTGTAGAGCGATAGTTCTGTTCCAGCTTAAATACCTTCAGATCAGGGTAATCTTTCTCAAAATTCAGGATGTTTTGAATGTTGGCTCCTCTGAAGGCATAAATACTTTGTGCGTCATCGCCCACTACGCAAATATTTTCGTTTATGGCGGCCAGGCGTTTTACAATTAAGTATTGAGAGTAATTGGTATCCTGATACTCATCCACCATCAAATATTTAAACTTGTTCTGGTATTTATAGAGTACATCAGGGTGTTCTCTTAACAGGATATTGGTTTTAAACAGCAGGTCGTCAAAGTCCATGGCGCCGGCTTTGAAGCAACGCTGAGTATAGATCTGGTATATTTCGCCCAATTTTCCTCTTCCGGTAGAAAAATCTTCAGCCTGAATCTGTGCGTTCTGGAGGTATTCTGCAGCAGAAATCAGGTTGTTTTTAGCTGAGGAAATACGGTTGTAAACAAAGTTGGCATTATATAATTTGTCGTCCAACTGCATCTCTTTCAGGATAGTCCTGATTAGGCTTTTGCTGTCGTCGGTATCGTAAATGGTAAAGTTATTGGGATAGCCAATTTTGGTGGCCTCAACCCGTAAAATTTTGGCAAATACAGAGTGGAAAGTGCCCATCCAAATATTTTTGGCCTCAGCGCCGACCACCTTCATGATACGTTCCCGCATTTCGCGGGCAGCCTTATTGGTAAAAGTTAACACCAAGATATTAAAAGGGTCTATGCCTTTTTCGATGAGATAGGCCACCCGGCAGGTAATTACCCGGGTTTTGCCCGATCCGGCTCCCGCTACAATCATCACCGGTCCTTCTGTTTGCTTCACGGCCGCCAGTTGCGACGGATTTAATCCCTGTAAATACTCCAAAATCTGCTCCTGTTTTTAAAGGGCTAAATTAAGAAAGAGATTTGAGATAGTCTATAAGGTTGATGGATTCAGACAGCGCTTATGGTCTAAAAATCTAATAACGACCAGATAGGCTGCGTATTTCAGGGTTGTTTAGAGTTTCGTTAATGTGCATGATCTTATCATCAATATCATTAACACATACTTTCATTTGTTGTATTAATTCTTCATGCTCAATCAGATTGTCATTCTCCAGGATTAACAGGCCTTTTAAGGTAGCTACCGGTCCGCGGATTTGATGAGATAAATGCGAGGAATACTCTGATAGTTTTTTGTTTTTGGTTCGAAGGTCTTTGGTGCGTTCTTGAATAATATCTTCCAGGTGTTGATTTACGCGGTCTAAATCGTCTTTTTGTCTGGATATTTCCTGATTAAGCAGAGTTAATTGCTTGTTAGTTTGTGTCGTTTTTTTTGCGTTTCTGGCCACCAGAAAAATTACTCCAAAGGCTAAAATAACCACTACCACACTAGCCCATAGTAGGGTTTCCTTATATTTTTGCCGGGCTATAATCAGCTCATTCTCCCGCTGTTTCTCCTGTTGCTGGTGCTGTATTTCAGTAAATTTTATTTTATCAGAGATGTTGTTGTTATAGGTGATGCTGTCTTGAGTATATACCCGTTGAAGGTAATCCAGCGCTCTTTGGTAATTTTTTCGCTTGTATTCTAGTAAGTAAGAGGTATA
>DASQIU010000037.1:0-12495 GCA_035631395.1 Daejeonella sp.
AAAAAGGCCTTGAGGATGGCAATTTGAAGTTTAGCTTGCATGGAAAAATTCTAAAAGGAGAATTTGCGCTGGTTAAACTCAAAGATTCTGCCCCTAATACCTGGCTATTGATCAAGCATCAGGATAAATTTGCTGTCAACACTCCTTATAATAGCGAAGATTTGGTGCCCGAAAAGATCAAAAAAATGGGGATCGACTTCAAAAAAAAGGATAAGGGAGGGAAATTAAAGAAACCTGCCCCTCCCCTTCCTAAAAAGCAGGAAAATAACCCGGAGATTTCTTTTAAACCCATGTTGGCCAAATTATCATCAAGTGTTTTTGACGATGATGACTGGCTGTATGAAAAAAAACTGGACGGATACCGGAGCCTGGCTTATCTGGATCAGGGATCCGTAAAACTCATTTCACGCTCAGGACTTAATTTTGGAAATAAATATCCATCCGTACAGAAAGCTCTGTCAAAAATAGATCAAAACGCGGTTATTGATGGCGAATTGGTGGTAGAAGACAAAAATGGCCAAAGCCTGTTTCAGGAATTGCAGAACTATGATTCCAACAATAAAAAATTGGCGCTTAAATATTATGTTTTTGATCTATTATACCTTAATGGTCATGATTTGCTCTCACTGCCACTTATTCAGCGAAAAGAATTATTAAAAATATTGGTGGGGAATTTATCTCGTGGCCCGGTTATTTACAATGAATACATCCAGGGTAAGGGCACTAAACTTTTGCAAAAAGCGAAAAAAGAAAATTGGGAAGGGATTGTGGCCAAAAAAGCTTCCAGCAGTTATGAGAGCAATAAGCGTTCTGCCCAATGGCAAAAATTTAAACTTCACAACAGCCAGGAAGCCTTGATTTGTGGTTTTACTCAACCTGCCGGAAGCCGGAAACATTTTGGCGCATTGGTGTTAGGTATCCCCGAAGGGAAAAAAATCAAATACATTGGCAACTGCGGCACCGGATTTACCGATACTGGTCTGAAAGAATTATATGATAAAATGATTGTTCTAAAAACCGATAAAAAACCATTTGAGGATGCGATAGAACGAGGCAAGAAACCGGTTTGGATCAAACCGAAACTGGTATGCGAAGTGGTTTATACAGAATGGACCCAGGAAAAGCATTTGCGGCACCCCGTTTTTAAGGGATTAAGGATGGATAAAAAACCGGATGAAGTGAAACCGGAAATAGCAGAGATATTGGTAGAAGAGAACCAAAAGCAGGAATCTTCAGAAAAATATGAAGAGATGGAAACGCAAAATCCTAATGAAAAAATCGAATATTTTGGTCGTAAAAAGCTCGTTTTAACCAATTTAAATAAAATTTATTGGCCGAAAGAAAGGATCAGTAAAGAAGATTTATTGAATTACTACCGGGATGTTTCGGCCTATATTCTACCCTGGTTAAAAGATCGGCCCCTTTCTTTAAACCGCTATCCTAACGGGATTGATAAACCCAGTTTCTTTCAAAAAAACCTGAATACCGATCAGATTCCCGCTTGGATCAAGTATGCGCCCATGTATTCAGAAAGCAATGCTAAAAATATAGATTTTCTGATCTGCAATGATCTGGCCAGTCTTTTATGGATGGTTAATTTAGGTTGTATTGAAATAAATCCCTGGCTAAGTACCTATAAAAAGCCCGAAAATCCGGATTTTGCCGTCATTGATCTGGACCCGCAGGATGTAGATTTTAAGCTGGTGGTGGAAGCTGCCCAGGTTTGTCGCCAACTTATTGAGCAGTTAAAACTGAAGCCTTTTATTAAAACCTCAGGCTCTAGAGGATTGCATATTTTTATTCCTATGGGCGCCCGTTATCAGTATGAACAGACAAAAATGTTCGTCGAGTTTTTGGTCAGGCATGTTCATGCAGTCCTTCCCGAAACAACAAGTATCGTACGGGATCCGGCCAAACGCCGCAATTTAATTTACCTGGATTATTTGCAGAATCGCCGCGGACAAACTATTGCCGCTACTTATTCGGTAAGGCCCAAAGCAGGAGCCACAGTTTCTACTCCGTTGAGCTGGGATGAAGTGAATGAAAATCTGAATCCCAGCGACTTTACCATTTTTAACACTTTACAGAGGCTAAAAGAAAAAGAAGATCCCTGGAAAAATATCTGGACTGAAAAATCGGATTTGAAGAAGGCGCTTAAAATGGTAGAGGGATTAAAAAAGTAAGAATTACACTGAACGAAATTCTTACAATAAATTAGAATTAGTGCTAATTCGCCTGATTCGTAATTTGTATCATTCTTTAAAAAAGAAAGGCCCGCAAAACGGGCCTTTCAACAATTCTATTTGTTCATTCCTTATGGTAAGGCATTGATTTTTTTGGTGATTTCATCAACTTTTGCCTGATTTTTCTTGATGATGTAATAAGTTTTCAGGTTCTCTAAAGCCATTTTGGAATTAGGATTTACATCAGAAGCTTTTTTCAAATATGGAAAAGCATTATCAAATTCCGCCTGAGCTTTTTTCATCATCTCATCATACTCTTTTTGCTTATTTGCCGGCAATTTATTGGCTCCATTATAAAGCGCAATACCTTTATTTAAAAGCAGACCTCCTAAGTTCAAGTTTGCATCAGCATAATCAGGGTCAAGAGCTATAGCTTTTTTATAAGCTTCAATAGCTTTTTCAGGCTGGTTGGCTGTATTATAGGCAATTCCTAAATAGAAAGGCAATAATTTATTTTGAGGATCTTTTTGAGCTTGTTCAGTAATTTTACCAATTACTTCGGCTTGTTTTCCGCTAATTAAGCTTAACTCAATTTCCTGAGTAGCCAAGGCAGCGTCAGTAGCATATCTTTTAGAACCTTCGGAAGCTACACGAATAGCCGAAGTTGTATCGCCTTCTAAAGCATATAAACGAGATAAATCAAGATAAATTTGCGGATTAGAAGAGAAGTTGGTTTTAGTTAAAGCCTCATAGCTTTTGATACCGCCTTTATAATTTTTGGCGTTGATAGCCGATAAACCTGCATAATAGGTAATGGTGGTATCGCCCGGACGATAGCTTAAGGATTTATTAAAAGCATCGTAAGCATCGGCAAATTTATTAGCCTGATATGCTTTAACGCCAGAATTCAGCTCGTATTGGGCCATTAAAGAACTTACCGCCTCAATATTAGCTTTATTCTCTCCTTTAGTATCTAATTCTTTGGCTTTTGCTACAGCCGCAATGGCCTCATTAGCCAAGGGTTGAGAAGTAGCAGGTACTGTATCTAAAAGCGCTAAATCTGCATAAATCAAAGATTTATAAGTCCATGCAGCCGGATCGGCCATTGTTTTTTCATTCGCAACAGCTTTATCAATAGAGGTTTTGGCTGTTTTTAAATTGTTCACTCCTAACGCCGCTGAATTGGCGTCTTTTAGCTGAACGTATTTTTCGTAATTGGTTTTAGCAGTGTTAATTTCTCCTTTCTGTGCAAACACCGATAGCGAAGTGCCCACAAAGGCGAATGCTAAAATGAAAGATTTAATTTTCATAATTTAGTTTAATTTAAGTTGATTGATCTTATTATTCACTCTTTGTAATTGTATTTCCTCGCCGGTGTTTCTATATAATATAGCCAGCGATTGTAATGTTTTAATTTGATTGGGATCTATCTCATTAGCCTTAGTCAGATATTGTTTAGCTCTGTTTATCAAGTCTGATTTAGATTCCTGAATGTACAAATTTAGATAAAGTAATCCTAAAGCATAATTTGCATCATAATTGTTAGGATCCAGACTCAAAACTTTTTTATAATACTCTTCTGCCTGTTGCGTTTTACCGGTCATTTCATACGAAAACCCTGCCAAATAATTCAAATTGATATTATTCTCATCCAAACGTAAGGCATTTTTGATCAATTTGGTTACTTCCTGGAAATTTCCGGCATCAGAAAAATAGTTTAATTCTTTAAACACCAGATCTTTATTGTCTGGAAAATTAGCCCGCCCCTGTTGGGTAATTTCTACCGCTTTTTGATATTGCCTTACAGATTCGTACAAATTAGATAAGGCCAGATAATATTCTGGGCGGGAGCGGTCTTGAAGTACTTTTTGGTAGAATTCTATGGCTTTATAGTTATAGCCCATCCGCTCATATAAAATAGCCAGATCATGATAGATGGTTATATTTTTAGAGGAAAGAGAATCGATATGTAAAAAGGAATTTACCGCCTCGGGATAATTATTATAACTTAAAGCATGACGGGCCTGACTAAGATAAGCTTGCGATAATCGCTTTTTGATATACGTAATTTCTTCCTGATACTCATTATTCAGCTTGCGATCATTCAGCTTTTTGAAAGAGAACATGGCTACGTTAATGGGATCCGTTGGATAACTGTATTTTCGATTGGAATCTACATAGGCTAAAGTAGAATACACCAGACTCCGCAGTAGGTTATTCTTATAGGTAATAGAATCTTTATACGTTTTATATCCTTCATCCACTTTTTTACGGGCTAACTCCAATTGCTTTATATCCCCGGTTTTATTGTAAAGGGCAAAAGCATTTGTTGCTTCTTTGGTTAAAGTTTGTGCAAAAAGCGAAGATGACCCCAAAAAAGCAGAGGTTAGTAAAAGTAAAACTGTTTTTTTTAACATAAACCTATTTTTAATCAGACCCACCGGTTTTTTGAAAGCCCCACAGGTTTGGAAGGTTTTTTAAAATAATTAGACCTAACAGATTTTAGAATCTGTTAGGTCTTTTGAAGAAGAATTTATTCGTTATCTGATGTTGGAGTTTCAGAATCAGTTTCCTCTGGTGAAGTTCCCTCCAAATCCTCGGAAAAATTCTCATCCTCTTCATCATCACGCTCTACTTTAGCAACAGAAGCTATGGAATCATCGCCTTTAAAGGTAATTAAACGCACTCCCTGGGTAGCACGTCCCATCACACGCAAATCACTAACACCGATACGGATTACAATACCTGATTTATTGATGATCATCAAATCGTCTTTATCGGTTACGTCTTTAATGGCTACCAATTCACCAGTTTTATCAGTGATATTGATGGTTTTAACTCCTTTACCACCACGATTAGTTACGCGGTAATCATCAATGTCGGTACGTTTACCGTAGCCATTTTCAGAAACAACCAATACCGTGGTTTCCGGATTATTGACAGTGATCATACCAATCACCTCATCGGCATCATGCGCTAAAGTAACACCGCGTACTCCGGTAGCTGTACGTCCCATTGGACGAACGGTAGATTCGTTAAAGCGGATAGCCCGGCCAGAACGTAAAGCCATTACAATTTCGCTTTGACCGTCGGTTAAGTTAGCTTCCAATAACTGGTCACCCTCATTGATATTAATTGCGTTGATACCATTAGCCCGAGGACGTGAATAAGCTTCTAAAGAAGTTTTCTTAATTGTACCTTTCTTGGTACACATAATAATAAAGTTGTTTTCCAGGTATGCCTGGTCTTTCAGATTGACAACTTTAATATATGCCTTGATATTTTCTTCCTTCGGGATATTGATCACGTTCTGGATTGCCCGTCCTTTACTGGTACGGGTACCTTCCGGGATTTCAAATACACGCAGCCAGAAGCAACGTCCGGCTTCGGTAAAGAAGAGCATATAGTTATGATTGCTTGCAACCAACATATGCTCAATGAAATCTTTATCGCGAGATTGCGAGCCCATGGAACCTTTACCACCTCTGCCCTGTTTGCGATATTCTGTTAAAGCTGTGCGCTTGATATAACCTTCGTGAGAAATGGTAATAACCACTTCTTCATCCACGATAAAATCTTCCATGGTCATATCTTCCGCAGAATGGGTAATGGAAGTCCGGCGCTCATCGCCATATTTATCACCTACTTCAATCAGCTCATCTTTGATGATCTGCATGCGCAAACCTTCATCGGCCAGAATTGATTTCAAGTACTCAATGGTTTTCATCAATTCGGCATATTCTTCTTTAATCTTGTCGCGTTCCAGACCGGTTAAACGGCGTAGGGTCATATCTAAAATTGCCCTTGCCTGAAGATCTGATAGTCCAAAGCTTTCCATTAAGCCGGTGCGTGCATCCTCTGGAGTTGCAGAGGCCCGGATCAATTTGATCACTTCATCCAGGTGGTCTAAGGCAATTAATAAACCTTCTAAAATATGTGCCCGTTTCTCAGCCTCTCCAAGATCAAATTTGGTACGGCGTATAATAACCTCATGACGATGATCCACAAAATATTTGATCATATCTTTCAGGTTTAACAGCATTGGCCGGCCATTAACCAGGGCAATATTGTTTACACCGAATGAAGTTTGTAGCGCTGTATATTTGAACAGATTGTTTAGAACGATAGAAGCATTGGCGTCACGTTTGATTTCGTAAACAATACGCATTCCTTCCCGGTCAGATTCATCACGGATCTCTGAAATACCCTCAATTTTTTTCTCATTTACCAACTCGGCCGTACGCTCAATCATGTTGGCCTTATTAACCTGATAAGGTATTTCGGTTACTACGATACGCTCGCGGTCATTTCCATGGGTTTCTATCTCGGCTTTAGCACGCATCACAATACGGCCCCGGCCGGTTTCAAAAGCATCTTGCACGCCTGTATAGCCGTAAATAGTACCACCTGTAGGGAAATCAGGGGCTTTTACATACTGCATCAATTCAGAAACCGTAATATCATTATTATCGATATAAGCGATAGTACCCTGAATTACTTCAGTAAGGTTATGCGGAGCAATATTGGTTGCCATACCTACTGCAATACCAGAAGCACCATTTACCAACAGGTTTGGAATACGGGAAGGTAAAACTGTAGGCTCTTGCAAGGAGTCGTCAAAGTTAAGCTGGTAATCAACAGTTTCTTTGTTGATATCGGCCAGCATTTCTTCAGCCAACTTTTTTAAGCGGGCCTCGGTATAACGCATCGCTGCCGGGCGGTCGCCATCTATAGAACCAAAGTTACCCTGGCCATCCACCATCGGGTATCTCAGACTCCAGGGTTGGGCCATCCGCACCATGGCTTCATACACCGAAGAGTCGCCATGTGGATGGTACTTTCCTAATACATCCCCAACAATACGTGCCGACTTTTTATAAGGTTTACCGCTGGTAACGCCCAAATCGAGCATACCATATAAAACCCGACGGTGAACCGGCTTTAAGCCATCACGCACATCGGGTAAAGCACGAGAAACGATTACCGACATCGAATAATCGATGTAGGCGGATTTCATTTCTTCTTCTATGTTGATTGGGATTATACGATCGTTAGGTACTGTATTTTCGTTTTCTATATCTTCTGCCATCTTTTGAATAGATTCTGATTAAATTAAATGCCGAACTGCCATCAGCGAGCGTACAGCAGGATTACACGACTTGCGAAGTTAACAAAATAAACAGGTATTGCCTGACCTGTTGAAAAATTAAACGCTAATTTAGGCTATGAGGGTTCCATGCAGTTTTTAATACTTTTATAATCCGGTCATCTACAAGAATGAGGAATCTCTAAGTTTTGAACGCTTTACTAACAGATATTTCGGGCCCGCTAAGAAAGCAATATGAATGAAATAAATACTTCGCTCTTTAATATGACAATAGTATGAATGGAACAAATTTTTGCTCCTCACATTGGCAAAAGTTTAGTGGTCTATTTTATCTTCTTCCAATGCTCTTCTACCAGCATACCATTAGGTAAGGTGCCATTAATAATCAAGCGGCCTGTATCCAGTTTAAAGGTATAAACAATGGTTTTGCCGGTTAAATCGGATGGCGGATTATTGTATTCGCTGGTTATATAGAATATGCTATCCTGAATTTTATAGTGGCCAGATCCATATTTCTGAGGTTGCTCACCATCTTCCAACACAAAGGCTTCATACTTTTTTGCAGTAAAAGTTCTTTGCATAACAAGATCAGGGGATGCATGCATGATGTTGCCATTGTAAATACCCCCGTCATACTGCCAGGTTCCTTTGAGCAGGCTGGATGAACAGCCCTGAATCATGAGCATAAAAACCCCTAAAAGGCCGATAATGAGTTGCTTTTTCATTGAAATTGTTTTAATGGAACAATACTGATTGAAACTCTTAATAATTAATTCCGGTTTTAAGCGGATGAAAAATTAAATCCAATCTATCCCTTTTTTTAATAATTGCAATGTTTTTTCTTCTTCGCTATTTACCGCCGGATTAAAATCATACACCCAATTAGCCTGGGGCGGCAAGCTCATCAATATAGATTCAATGCGGCCATTGGTTTCCAAGCCAAATTTGGTGCCTGCATCGTAAACCAAATTAAACTCTACATAGCGGCTACGGCGCTGGTATTGCCATTGTTTATGCTCATCGGTAAATGGAGTATTCCGATTGCGTTGAATCAATTCGCTGTAAACCGGTAAAAAAGTGCGACCCAGTTTTTTTGAGAATTCAAAAATTTCATCCCAGCCAACATTAGTACTTGCCGGTGTTAAACGATCGTAAAATACGCCACCTATTCCACGGGTTTCCTGGCGGTGTTTGATGAAAAAGTAGTCGTCGGCCCAGTTTTTAAATTTGGGGTAAAAATCCGGGTTGAATTCATCGCAAACCTGTTTCAGATTTTGATGAAAGAAACGAGCATCCTGAGGTATAACATAATGTGGGGTCAAGTCAATGCCGCCGCCAAACCAGCGTAGCTCTTCTGACATTTCAAAGTACCGGATATTCATGTGAATAATGGGCACCCAAGGATGATTAGGGTGAATCACAATAGAAACTCCGGTTGCAAAAAAGTCTTCATCCTTTACTCCAAAAGCCTTTTTTACAGGTTCTGGTAATTTCCCATGAACGGCCGAAAAGTTAACGCCGCCTTTTTCCAGGATATTTCCATTCTGGATGATCCGGGTACGGCCACCGCCGCCGCCTTCACGTTCCCAGATTTCTTCTTCAAATTTTGCCTGCCCATCAACCAATTCCAGGCCCTTGCATATTTCGTCCTGAATCTGCTTGTAATCTTCTACAATTTGTTCTTTGCTGATCATATTTTTATTCCGGATGAATTAACGTATCATCCTTTTAATTTCTGAATTTTCTTCCTCTCTCCTACAATCCATACAATATCTCCCCATTCAAAAACAGTGGTAGAATCGGGATTCAGAATACGTGATTTATTTCTTTCGATACCCACTACCAGGCCATCGGTGCGCTCGCGAATACCCGATTCCCGTACCGTTAAACCTTTGAGTTGGTTATGCTCATTCACTACAATTTTTTGCACAATAATATCTTCAACGGTTTGCTCTTCGGCGTCCGAACTTTCGCCGGCATCAAATATGGGCTTAAAGATATGCATTTGATC
Source organism: Daejeonella sp. (assembly GCA_035631395.1). Lineage (GTDB taxonomy): Bacteria > Bacteroidota > Bacteroidia > Sphingobacteriales > Sphingobacteriaceae > Daejeonella. Next base: position 9,302 of record DASQIU010000037.1, read on the forward strand.
ATCGGTAGCAATGATGCCCACATGATCAAAAGGCAGAAGAATATTGTTCCTTCCAGGAGCGTAAATTACCCTAGTTCCTCGTTTAATATAGGCAATATTGATCCCGTATGTTTCCCGCCAGGCTAATTCCGACAATGTTTTACCTACATATTCAGCCTGCTGATTCACCAACAAATCCACCATGTGAGCGTCCCAAGGCGAAAGATCTGATTCAGGGTTAAACTGCTGACGCAAAATATCTTCAGGTGTGGATTTTTGCTCGATCGCTTTTTCACGGGCATGTAAATTGGTCAAAAAGCGTCCTTCCAGGCGTTGGTAAAAAAGCTGGATCCGTTTAGAAAAAAGATACAGTACGACAAAAACAATAGGCACTGCCACCAAAATAGCAATTTGAGTAGAAAACAGGCGGTCAACCCAAAGACCGATCAATAAAATACCGAGAATGATCCTGGAAATCTCCAAAACCAATAAAGGTCCATGATTATATTTCTTATCGAGCCACAACTCTTTATAGGCCAAATTTTCTGGTCTTTTAGCCATTAAGGCCCATAAAAATGGAGCACCCACACCTAAGGAAACTACCAGCCCAATGATGCTACGGGTGGTTTCATTGGCTATATGCTCGTCCAAAAATGGCATCAGAAATTTCAAGGAAATCAAGATCAAGGCAATCAATACAATTCCATTAGTAAGAGCGATGTTGATATACGACTTCATCACTACTTTCCAATTACTTTCTGCCTGGATATTCTGCGTGCTTGATGAGTAATTATTCAATGCCTTTACCCATTTAGGAGGCAAAAACTTAACCAACCAATCATAAAAAGGCGATGAAAATTTGATCATGTACGGGGTGGTAAATGTGGTGATGGCCGAAGCCCCAACCGCTACCGGAAATAGAAAATCGCTAATCACCCCTAAGGAGAGTCCCAGAGTAGCCACAATAAAGGCAAACTCGCCGATTTGGGCCATACTCATACCCACCTGCACCGACTGTTTTAAAGGTTGCCCGGACAGAACAGCCCCCAGTGTGGTGCTGAAAAGTTTCCCGAACAAAGTTAAACCCGTTACCAAAAGTACCGGCCAACGATATTCCATGATCATTTGAGGATCAATCAACATTCCTACCGATACAAAAAAAACGGCGCCAAAAAGATCTTTAACCGGCTTGATCAGATGCTCCACTTTTTCGGCCGAAGTAGTTTCAGCAATGATAGAACCCATGATAAAAGCGCCCAGCTCTGCCGAGAAACCAATTTGTGTAGCTAATACCACCATCGCTAAACAAAGACCAATGGAAAGGATCAATAGGGTTTCTTCATCCAGTAAATTTTTAGCTTTCTTTAAAAAAGTTGGCAGCAGGAAAATGCCGGCAATAAACCAAAGCGCTAAAAAGAACAGCAACTTAGAAACGGTAAAAAGCAATTCTGTGCCTTCAAATTGCTTACTTACGGCAATGGTAGAAAGCATTACCATGAGCAAAATCACCACAATATCTTCTACAACCAGTACTCCAAATACAATGCGGGCGTACTGCTTGGTTTTAACTCCTAATTCTTCAAAAGCACGGATAATGATAGTGGTAGAAGAACTGGCCAGCATCCCTCCTAAAAACAAACTGTCCATGGTTGACCAGCCCATCCATTTACCCGCAAAATAACCGGTAATGGTTATAAATATAATTTCTACAAAAGCGGTGATAGAGGCAGATCCTCCAACCCGCATCAGTTTTTTAAAACTAAATTCCAGCCCCAAACTAAATAATAGGAATATAACTCCAATCTCGGCCAAGGTTTTCACATTGGCATTATCTACTACTGTGGGGGTGATGGAAATATGAGGACCGACCAGAAAACCGGCAATAATATAACCTAGCACCAAAGGCTGTTTAATTCTTTTAAATAATATGGTTGTAATGGCCCCGGTTACTAATATTAAGGCCAAGTCTTCAATTAATTTCGGCAGATGCCCCATCTAAGATTGTTTAAGTTTGGGATATTTTACTTTCGCGAATATTTTTAAGATCAGACCAAAGAAAATATCTCCAAAGTTGTAAATGAATCGACTTGAAAGAAGGTAAAAATATAAAAATATTGGGGATGTAAATCCTAAAAAAGGCTCTAACAACGATAAAACAGTACCCACAAAGCTTTTTATGACATAGGCATGAGAATTTTTAAAGGTGGTCTGTCAGGATGCGAAGACTGAAATACATAATTGCCGCAGATTAAAAATTCACCAACTAAGTGAATTTAAAAAAATATTTGCGATCTTTATATCAGAAAATCGAAACCCATGAAAATAGTTTTTACTGAGGACTACCTAAAAGAATTATACGAAGAGGGTGAAGCGAAGAACAAAAAATATAGGTTTCAAAAAGATGTAATTAAGAAGTACAAGCAAACAATTGACAAATTAAGAGTAGCCAATAGGATTGAAGATTTGTATCCGATTAAAAGCTTAAACTATAAAAAATTGATTGGAGATAAGAGAGGCTTAGAATCCGTTCGCGTAGACGATAAATACAGAATAGAGTTTATTAGCTCTGTAGAAGGTGAGAACTTTAATACCATTACAATTTGTTCGATTATTGAGTTGAGCAAACATTATTTATAAAAAATATGATCGAGATGACAACAACAAATCAAAGCACACCTTTTGAGCCCACCCATCCGGGAGTGTTGATCAAAGATGAACTGGATGCAAGAGGTGATATGAAACAAAAAGATTTAGCGGAATTATTAAGCGTAAAACCATCATTTTTAAATGAAATTATAAAAGGCAAAAGACCAATTACTGCAGATTTAGCAATATTACTAGAAAAAGCACTTGATATTCCCGCAGACTACTGGATGAAATTTCAATCACAATACGAAATTGATTGCGCTAAATTGAAAGAGAAAAACATCCATAAAATGAGGTTAATGGAACTAAAGTTGGGTGCAAATAAGATTTAATGAGAGTGTAAAATAAACTGTGTCAAAAAGAAAGACTTACTTTTAGCACAGTTTATATATGAATAATGAAAACGGACTCGATTACGAGTTAATGATACAGAAAGCCCTTGAGCAACTCCGCACGGGCAAATCACTTTATGGTAAGGATGGTGCTTTTGCCCCTTTACTGAAAAGCTTCCTGGATGCAGCATTGGAAGCAGAGCTAGAGTCTCATTTGGATGCGGCCGAACGCAGCAG